>NZ_CP037422.1:6218333-6518333 GCF_007748175.1 Gimesia aquarii | reverse complement strand
GTGACGGTTCCCACTGGTTTCTCATGGGGTTACCCTGGTTGTTATTGGATTGGAGGTGCTCATGGTGAAGTCACATTTACGGCATTCGAGACACCAAACACTTCGGCAGCAGACCAGAACTTCCTTTGTAAAAGTACAACTGATGTGAATGCACCCTGTGTCTCGAATCAAATAGACAAATGGAACTATGCCCGGAGTAAGCATGTCGGAGGCGTACATATTGGGATGGCGGATGGAGCAGTGCGGTTTATTTCAGAAAATATTGACCGTGGTACATACCGTGCCTTGGCAACTATGTCAGGTGATGAAGTCATTGGTGAATTTTAAGTAGCTGAATACACAGAGACCATTTATTGTCCCTGATACAAATATCAGGGACAATATTATCTAACAGGAGTTATTAAATGAAAATACTTTCAGCTTTTTTGATTTTGACATGTTTGGCAGGAATGATAGTCGGTTGTGGTGGTTCAAGTGATGGGCCTGCAACGTTTCCCGTGTCTGGAAAAGTAACACTCGATGGTGAACCTTTAGCAGAAGGCGATATTATTTTTCGTGACATTGAAGGAATTGCAGCCAGTGCCGCAGGGAAAATAAAGGGGGGAGCATACTCTCTTAGATCAACTGCAGGCAAAAAAGCGGTGGTCATTACTGCGACGAAAGAAATACCGGTTAAAACAGTTGTTTGAGGTGCGCCTGACGATGTTCCCACGCCAGCGATAGAGCAGTATTTACCAGCACAATACAAAAACTACTTTGGATGCAAACGTAAGCGACTCTGGATCGAATGAGTTTTCATTTGAACTGAAAAGTGAATAGCATTTCAGTATGGTTCATTGAGCTTTTATTTGACTCGGAGATTGGCATTTTAAAAAATTAATGCTTTTGAACACACTCTCTAGCCAGGATACGAGCTTGTCTGAATGCGTGTTTGATCGTATAGGCTCGAGCCTCAACTTGTTCTTCAGTGTAATATTTGCCATGATCACTTTCGGGAAGACCAGCGAGTGCCAGAGTCAGAGGTAACAGATCAAGGAACTCACGATATCGTCTCTGAATATCATTGCTGGCATTGGCTGAATCATTCATTAAAGGATTCTCCCTTTTTCATACATCATGGTTCGCGAAATCTTAGTCATTGTCAGGGACACTGAAATGAAATGAGTTACGACCATTGAACGATCGAACTTTATACTCTGTTTGATCTCTTATAATAATTCTCGCAAACGTCCTTCAGAAAAGCAATGGGAACTCAACAGAATGAAGAAGCTAATGTCGGGAATTTGAATGACGCACTTTGAACAATGTTGTTTTCAAAATTGGTATAGCATTCAATGAATGGTGATCGCATTTTTAAAAAAGTGCACGCAGATGAGCGATAATTTTATCTTTGTTACTCTTGATTCTTGACGCCGGTTTCTTCGGGTGGTGGTAGAGTAACTGGTGGCAGATCTGGGACGACCGGCTCATTCTCTGCATTTTCTTGTGGTTGTTGAGGAGGTGGTGGCTGTTGGGGATAGCCCTGTGGTGGCACTTGGTACTGTTGAGGGTAGGCTGGCATCGGTTGTTGAGGATACCCTTGTTGTGGATAGTACTGAGGTGGCATTGGGTATGGGTATTGTTGTCCGGGCGGCATCTGTTGTGGTGGATAAGGATACTGTTGCGGAGGGTAGCCTGCTTGTTGGGCTTGTTGCTGTTGTTCTGTAGACAGAATTTGAGTATCCCCAGTATAGACCTCAGAAGTTGATGGTGTTTCAGGAGCGGGAGTCGTTTCTTCAGGAGCCGCAGCAGGTGTTTGAGAATCGTCATTAGAACGGACCGGAATATCGAACACAGTATCTGACCCAGTCAGAATTTCTCCACTGGAAGGTGCTTCGGCAACAGCTCCTGAGTCATTTTGTGAACTTTCAGCATCTGCTGACTTGGCAATAATGATTTCGAAGTCGAGTTTACCGACTTGGATCTTATCGCCGTGCGCGAGTTGAATTTCACCCTTAATTCGTTTTCCATTGACTGAAGTACCATTAGTACTGCCAAAGTCACGTAGGCGAACGCTGTATTCGTCAACTGTGAATACACAATGATGTCGACTAACCATGTCACTGTTGGGTCGTAAGTGGCAGTCTTCTTCTCGGCCGATTAAAAACTTTTTGCCTGTAATTGGAATTTGTTTTCCGTTATGACGACCGCCTATTACTTTTAACGCAGGTTGCAACATAAATCGTCCACTCCATAGGTTTCATACAGAACACATTATAGTTCTGAAATATGGTTTGACTGAAATCGTTCAGTCGTCCTATCTCCGATGACTTGTCGTTGGAACAAAAGAAGCTTGAAATGAACAAGAAACAGAAATGAGTGAAATAATTTCTAATATTCAAATGAAAGGAGCAAATTACAATGCTCAACTGGCCCGCATTGTGTGGTTTGACTCACTTCATCGTAAGTAAAGATCCACTACTGTTTTCCGTAACACTAAAATTTTTATAGATTAATATATCTACTATATAATTAACGCTATCACGCCTGTAGTGCTATGTCAATGAAGATAAAAGACAGAAGCACCATGTAAATAATTTCTTAACAATACGGATAAGTTCACTTGATTTTGGTAACTCCTGATCTGATAACTGATAAGACTATTTCTTTCGTGAGTTCCAGGTAGCTTGTGAATACTTATCTTTTTCCAGATAGTTAGCAAGCGAGAATTCCTCGTCAGTCAGGTTTTGAGACTTAAGAGGCAGATTGACCGCTTTGGCAATAGCCTGAGAGCATTCCGCAGAGAATTGCGTTAGAAATTCTTGTTGGTACAAGCTGGTTTGTTCCGCTAGATTCAGGAGTCCTGGAAATTGAGGAGCGTATTCCGAAGTAAGTAATAAAAGACTTCCGTGCTGTACTATTGCACCCTTTCTTCGCCTTTGAGCACTTCCGAGAATCTTGTGTCCAAGATATATAAGATCCCGTTCATCACCACGACCGAAACAGAGAAATGGTTCCGATTTAGCGGTAACGGAAACACCACGAAATTCCACTTTGAGCTGATGAGCAGACAAGACATCAATCAGTGGTTGATGAATTGTCAGGTAGAGATCTGGTAGTGACTTGGAAAGCCGATGGCTTGCTGGAATCGTAAAAGAATAGGTTAGCTCATGGTGATGTAAGATAGCACCGCCTCCTGAGAGCCGACGCACTCTGGAAAGATCTTGCCAAACATCACTATTCTGCTCGGTATCATTTTTTTGAAAGTAACCGAGAGAAATGGTAGGTTTTTTCCAGCGGTACCAGCGTAACGAACAAATATTTTGTGAAGCAGCCGATTCTAGTAGAGATTCATCAATGGCCATATTCCAACTCCCGGTTAAAGGAGCAGGCTCAATAATCAGACGACAGTGATCTGGAGGTGAAGTATGCGTCATACAGTGAACCAGACGTGGTGTGGCAGATCATATCATACATTCAAACAGCCTGTTATGTCTCACAGCACTGTAGAATTGGGTTACGGGCTGCGATGACTTCATCGGGCCTACTAATGTCGGTACTATGTGGTGCGTCATGTAGAAACTCCGGGGCTTCCTTTACAATCTGTCGGATTGTCTCGGCGAACGCATCCAGAGTTTCTTTTGATTCTGTTTCCGTTGGTTCGACCATAATGGCTTCAGGCACAACCAATGGGAAATAGACTGTTGGTGCATGAAAACCAAAGTCGAGCAGTCGTTTGGCGATGTCCATTGCAGTGATCCCATTTTCGGACTTCATTTTTGAGGCTGAAGCGACAAACTCGTGCATACACAATTCACCATTGGGAACCGGGAGTACATCTTTTAAGATAATTTTGAGATAGTTTGCATTCAGAACCGCATTTTCAGAGACCGCTTTTAAGCCTTCAGCTCCGAGTGTTCTCAAATAACAATATCCTCGTACTAAGATTCCGATGTTTCCGTAAAATGTTCGAATGCGTCCGATGGATTTGGAAGGGGTTTCCAGCACAAACTGATTTTCTTCCGAATCGATTTCCGTTTGTTTGATGACTGGGCCGGGGAGATAGTCAGCCAGAAAGTCGCGAACCGCAATGGGGCCAGCCCCTGGTCCCCCGGCACCATGTGGGCCAGTGAAAGTTTTATGCACATTAAAATGCATCATATCGCCTCCAAAGTCACCGGGGCGTGTGTATCCGAGGATGGCATTCATATTGGCACCATCAATATAAACCAGCCCACCTGCATCATGCACCATTTGTGCAATCTGCTTGATATCTTTTTCAAACAATCCCAGTGTGTTAGGATTCGTAACCATGAACACAGCCGTCTGGTCATCCAGATGTGTTTTGAGGTCCTCTAAATCAATCAATCCTTCTTCACTACTTTCCAGTTGCACGCAGTCAAAACCAGCAAGAGCTGCACTTGCCGGATTGGTTCCGTGAGCGCTGTTCGGAAATAGTACTTTGGTACGATTTTCTCTACGATCTTCAAAATACGCTTTTGCGGTCAATAATGCGGTGAATTCTCCTTGGGCTCCTGCAGCTGGTTGCAATGAGACGGCAGGTAATCCTGAAATTTCAGCCAGCATTTCCTGCATTCCATATAGCATTTCCAGCATGCCTTGCAGATCAGACGGATTTTGATAAGGGTGTAAATCAACAATCCCAGGCAGGCCGGCCAGTCGTTCATGACGTTTGGGATTGTATTTCATGGTACAGCTACCCAAAGGGTAAAAATGGGTATCCACACACATATTGAGGGTTGATAAATTGACAAAATGTCGAATGACATCTGGTTCTGTGACTTCAGGTAGGTCCGTAGGTTGAATAGCTAATGCCGATTGAGGGATCAATTCATTCAATGGTTTTTTAGGAACATCTGAATCAGGAAACAGGGCGCCACGTCGGCCAGGCTGGGAAAGAGCAAACAATAATTCGGTAGCCAATTGATTTCGCATGTGTATTGCTTTGAAATATCTAAAGTAAAATAGTGAGTTGTGCTAAGGAGTCGCTTGCTTGGATACTATGCTTTTAATGCCATCACGAGACGATCAATTTCTGCGCGTGTTCTTTGTTCTGTAATTGCTACAAGTACTCCGGTTTGGTAGAGTTCGGAACCATTCTGGAAATCAAAGCGGGATAGTTCCGGCCCAAGATCAAAGCCTGCCTGCCGAGCTTTACGTAATAGATAATCAGGACCTTCAGAGCAGCTTATAACAAACTCTTTGAAAAAAGGGCGATTGTTGAATAGAAGATTGATGCCCTCGATTTGGGAAAGTTGTTCGGCAGCATAATGTGCTTTTTGACAGGAAAGATTAGCCACTTCACGAATCCCCTGTTTTCCGAGGAGGGACAGATAGACGGTAGCACGGATCGCGATCAACCCCTGGTTACTACATATATTACTCGTTGCTTTATCACGACGGATGTGTTGTTCTCTCGCTTGTAGATTGAGTACAAAACAGGATTTACCGTTTCGATCGACAGTTTGGCCAATCAATCGACCTGGCATTCTGCGAACAAATTTTTTGCTGCAGGAAAATAGTCCCAGATATGGGCCGCCGAACTGTAATGGAGTTCCCAGAGACTGTCCTTCTGCGATAGCAATGTCTGCACCATAATCACCAGGACGTTTCAAAAGGCCCAGGCTGATCGGGTCATAGGAAACAACCGACAAAGCGCCGTATTTGTGGGCGATTTCAGTTAGTTGCTCAGCTTCTTCCAGTGTCCCCAAAAAATTAGGGTGCTGCATAACAAGGCATGCCGTTTGATCATTCATCACTTCGTCAACATCAGCAGGATCAACGCAACCATTAACACAGGGAACAACAACCACTTCGCAGTTCAGGTGATTTAAGTACGATTCCACAACCTGTCGATATTCGGGGTGCATTGATCCCAGCAGCACGATTCGATTATGGCGGTTTGTGACTCGCATCGCCATGAAAGTCGCTTCGCTGACGCAGGTGCCTCCTTCGTACAGGCTGGCATTCGAAACGTCCATGCCCGTTAATCGGCAGATCAACGACTGAAATTCGAAAAATGTCTGCAAGCTTCCCTGGCTGGCTTCTGCTTGATAGGGAGTGTAGGCCGTGTAAAATTCGCCACGTCGGGCAATCTCGTCAACGGCAGCAGGGATGAAATGATCATATGCCCCGCCACCCAACATGCAGACTCGTGAACTCGGGCCGATATTTTTCTCTGCCAGATTCGAGACGTGTGACTGTAGTTCCATTTCTGTCAGTGCTGGAGGGATATTAAGTTTACGGTCTAGACGTAACTCTGAAGGAATGGTCGCAAACAAAGATTCAACAGAGGAGACGCCAATGGTTTCTAGCATTTCCTGCTGTTGTTCTGGTGTATTGAAGAGGTAAGGCACTGTTCACTCGTTTTAATGCATTAGATTGTGATGGAGTTAATCGACTTAACTATGTTGATTATAGGCGCGGGGCAACCGTTGGAACTCTGTATTTTAGAATTTTCAGGCGGACAGAAAACACTTCCCTTCCTGAAGTTGGCTTTTAGCAATGTTTCTCGAAAGACGACCGATTCTGGAACGGATGGTTTTCTTTAGTGTGCTTCCGATTCACAAAATTTGCGATATTCTTCAGCATTCATAAACTGATCCAGTTCTGCTGGATTTGACATCTTGACTTTAGTGATCCAGCCAGCCCCAAAGGGGTCATCTGAAAGTGGCGACTGGTCATCGACCAGAGCACTATTTGCTTCAGTAATTTCACCGCTGACAGGCGAATACAGGTCACTGACAGCTTTGACACTTTCTACTTCCCCAAATACCTTGCCTGCTTCATAGCTCGATCCGACTTCAGGAAGCTCAATGTAAACGAGATCAGTCAACTGATTGACAGCAAAATCGGTGATGCCTACAGTTGCAATCTCACCTTCAACGCCGACCCACTCATGAGTTTTAGTAAATTTTAAACTGCCCTGATCCATGTTTGTAAAATCCTCTGTTCTAATTCTTTACTCAAGAATCCAATGTAGTGTAAGACTTGAGAAAAGAGGCCAAAAATTCCCTGATAACTCTTCGTTGACGATACAGAGATTTGCTCGGTTTGAAAAGGAATCTGTGCGGGAAATTCCACTACTACCACAGTATATCTGCAAGATCGAGATGCTATGACAAATGCAAGTTAGCAAGACTTTGAACGTTTTAGATTCAGAAGGCTCGGTTTGTCTGATAAATAGAAAGAAAGGGGGAGATATCTGTTTAGATTTTATGAGTTGGCAAAAACTACTGAGGAGGCATGTTTTGCTCTTCGACTTTGTTCAATTTTTCCAAGCGACGGGCATGTCGGCCTCCCTCAAACTCTTCTTTGAGCCAGATTTCGATCATTCGATTAACAAGCCGATCTCCAAGTAAGTCAGCAGAAAGACAAAGCACATTTGAGTCATTATGTAGACGGCTCATTTGCGCAGTAATATCATCATGACATGGGGTTGCTCTGACTCCTGCAAACTTGTTTGCGACAATGCACATCCCCATTCCTGTACCACAAATCAGGATGCCACGATCAATAGCGTCTTTACCGATGTCTTTTGCTACTTTAACAGCATAGTCCGGGTAATCCACACTTTCACCATCATCAGGTCCATAATCGAGTGCTTCATGACCTAACTGATTTAATAGTGTGAGGATTTTCTCCTTGGTAGCAAATCCTCGGTGATCACTGGCAACTGCTATTTTCATTGAGACTCTTTAAATTCACAGATAAATTAAGATGGGAAAAAACAAAACCGTTACCGACCTCTGAAAGTCAACGATGTGTTTTGTTCTATTCTAGGCAGACATTAGCGATCTACACTTCGCTTTTCTGAACTTTATTACAGACGAAATCTGATTTTGAATGATGCCTTTTCAAATGATTCTTCTTGAACAAGAAAGGCATTCACAATATCTTCATACTTATAAAGAGTAATGGTTTACAGCCTATTATAGCAAGAGTGCTCTTGCACGAGTTACGAAATTTTCCCATGGAAAAAACATTTAATTCAGGTAGATGGGGTAAAAAGCACTGTGAATTCAAGTGACGTTGATCTGTGCAATGATTGACTTCAAATGTTTCTCAATTTCTTTCTTGCAATCTACATAGCATTGAAGGCCTCCCCCAATCGGGTCAGAAATATCGTGCCCATCGGGTGAGAGCAGTTTGACAGTCTCTTCCAGATCAGGCCGTTCTGCCAGAATTGCTAAACGATGTCCTTGAGTCATGGTGTAGATATAATCGGATTGATCAAGCAGTCGCTCGGTTAGTGGCTGGCTCTCGTGGCCTCGAATATCAATTCCTTGTTCTGCTAGAATCGCAATGCTTTCCGGGCTGGGGGGGGCACCGAGTGCTGCAGCCAGGCCAGCTGAGCCAACGATAAAGCCATGGTCAGCCAATTCCTCTTCCAGGCAGCCAAGCTTCTCTGAGAGTAATTTGCGGAAAAGCCCTTCTGCCATTGGGCTGCGACAGGTATTGCCTGTGCAAACAAACATGTAAATCTCGCTTGACAATCTTTTTAGAGTAGTTTCAGTAACTACACCAGGTTCCTGGATCTTCCAGTCGTTATCGGAAATAGTGACTATGGTAGATTGATCACCAAAGCGAGAGGGGCCATCATCAATGATCAAAGCAACTTGCCCATTGAAATCAGTCATGATGGAATCGGCGGTCTGGTATTTTGATTGTTCGTTCAATAGTACTAGTGGAGCAGGGGAGAGCCGCATGGTCTGGAAAATAATTTCATGGGCAGGAGCCCGTAAACGGACATGGACGTCTGGACTGATTAGTGTCTGAATCTCTTCTGGAATATGTGAGAATAAGCTGTCATTGCTTAGTCGTTTCATTTGCATAATCACAGGACCAGGCCAGCAACGTTTAGCCAGTTTGCGGCCTATAGGGGGCATTTCTGGCAAATAATCAAGTCCTTCATCGAACCCCTTTACACAGATCACAAGTGGTTCATCTGTGTTTGAAAGTGATCTAAGTTTACTCATTGCCGCGAAATTTAGCGACTGGCCTGCGATGACATAAGCCGTTGCCGTCGGGAATGCGACCAATTCTCCATTCGCCAGATGTTGAACAGCAAGATGTATCACATCCCGGGGGTCGTCAGATTGTTTGAGATTGATCCGTTCGGTCATAGACAATTTAGGCCTTAATTTCCTTACAGAAATTCTTTTCTAGCGCAACTCAAGGGGTAAAAATGTCAAGATTTTCAGGCCCATCACGAATCACGATCAGTAAATATAACTGCTGAGATACTATTGATTTTATTGTACCGATATCACATTGATCATAACCGTTCAAATTGCATTGATCAAGCTGCTGGAATATTCGACATTCATAAGTTATTATCATTGGCACGCTTATGACACTTATAAAAAGAATGTTCTTTGGCTATTTTTAAGAATGTGGGAAATCATAGCGAATTCTCATTGCTTGATAGTTAAGATGCTTACGATTTGATTCCAGAATTAATTTTATCTTCAAAATTCCTAACTAAATTTTATAAGTACAGTGAAATATGGCTCCATTAAGTTCTCCCCAAAAAACTGGTAAAAAACGGATACGCTTAAAAAAATCATTGAAATCACTGATTGAATTTCGTGGTGGAAATCAAGTTGATCAAACCCAGTTTCAATCCACGACGCGAAAACTCTATGACGGTCCTGCAGGAGCGGTTCTTTATTTAGCGAGTAAATTATCACTGCATGACCCACTAGTTGGTCGTATTATCAAAACCCGCCGTTTTGATGTCACAGAGTTTCGCAGCATTTTAGATATCGGTTCTGGAGCAGGGCAGATTCTGGGGCACCTACTTCGTGAAACTCATCCGGATGCACGGCTGGTAGCCTGCGATTTATCGCATCAAATGTTAAAACGTGCCAGGAGCCGAATGGATAGCCAGCGCCCCAACTACCTTTCAGCTGACCTTACGAATCTACCTTTTTTGGATGAATCATTTGATTGTGTTACCTGTGGTTGGGTATTGGAGTACGTAACAGATCCAAGACATGGATTGTCAGAGATTTATCGTGTACTTCAGCCGGGGGGTAGTCTGTTTCTACTGGCAACTGAGGACAAATTCTCCGGAATGTTAAACAGTCGCACCTGGAAATGTCGCACTTATAACCGTGTTGAGTTAGAACAAGCATTCGAGGACTCGGGGTTGCCATGGAAAGAACAACTTTGGTTTACGCCAATTCATCAGTTCTTGAAGCTGGGAGGTATCATTGTTGAAGCTACCAAACCAACAGAGCCAGCGACGACTTCCATTCAATCTTCATAACGAATTTGACTCCAGTCTTTCGCCAACTGGCAAAGAATCTCTAACGTTTGAGGATTGGCACTGCAGGCCGTAATCCCTGGCAAACGCAACATGTCAGCTCGATCATCCAGCCAATGTTCATGGAAATTCACTGAAGCACCATTGTGTACCCAGACAGCATCCCCGCCTAGTATCCGGGCAATGTGTAATGAAACCGGAAAATCGTAAACATTGGGAGTATGAATGAGAGAGCCCCCAAATTCTCCGGTCGCTAGATGATCGTAAATGCTCCCCGGCATTTCTTCCGGAGGAACTCCTTTTAGTCCCGCTTCAGTCACGAGTTGGGCATTCGAAGTATCTTTGTTTTGAAAGCCGATTAGGTATATTCGATTTGACTCTGATCTTGACTGGGGATCGATGGTCGGCATAGCATCCAGAACCTCACGTGCTGGACGGTTCAAGTCATCGGGGCCACACACCACCCTTTGGTGAACGGCTTCTACCCAGGTTCCCTGATCGCCGGTTTCCGGAATATATACTAGTGAGTAGTGGACGGTTTCACTATCTCGTAGATGGATCATCACACAATAACCATCTGCGGTTTTATCGCGATACTGTTTGGTGCCATCTATTGGGTCAATTGAAAGAACGTAGGGAGAGTCCTCTGAAAAACGGTTGAGGTCTCCTGTTTTTTCTTCTGCCTCCATTCTGCATTCCAGGAAAATCGGATCGCGGTCACGGAGTGCGGCTACGATCAATTCTTGCAGAGTTAAATCTGCCAATGTCAATGCGTCTGTCAGTGCGCTACCCGAAGATTTATTTTCAACCGCGATATTGAAGTGTCTTAAACGTTTGGCAATAGCGCCTGACCACCGCAAAATCTCAGGTAAATGAGTTTGTAAAGCAGTTAAGAGTGTATTTAGTTCCACATGACCGACCTTTTCAGGAGTATTCGATATTTAACTTTGCGATGAATCTACATTGTTTCGTTTCTGTTCCAGATATTCAATTACCAGAGAAGCGACATCCACTTTTGTTACAGATTGAAAGCCGCGCCAACCCGGAACTGCATTGACTTCCAACACGTAGCACTCATTTGGAGAATCTGATCGATAAAGTAAATCTACACCTGCAAATTCGGTATATGTTAATTCCGCGGCGCGAATCGCAAGTTCTGCTTCGAGGTCATTAGGAAGATAGGATTCAGCATGCGCTTGCCGCGAAAGATTAGTGCGAAAATCATTATTACTGTGACGGCGGATAGCCCCAATTACGTTTCCATTGAGAATCAGGATACGAGTATCATAGCCAGGATGTGAAATGTATTGTTGCAGATATATTACTGCTTGTGTACGTTCCAGAGTGCGGAAGGAACGGTAGGCGAGATCAGGATCACTAATACGAAAGATGCCTCGACCTTCGGAGCCAAACAAGGGTTTGACAACAACATCGCCTCCCATTTGTTGAAATTGCTGCATGGCTGCTTCAGATGATTCGCAAACAGCCGTCGTGGGCACTGGTAGCTTCGCTGCTGCCAGACGTGATGTAGTCAGATATTTATCAACCGCACACTCAATTGATCGAGGTGAATTGAAGACGGTGACTCCTGAATGTTCCAGGCGTCCTAAGAGATCCATGCGAAAAACGACTTGCTCTAACGAGCCAGGGGGCATTGTGCGAATAATGAGACAACTAAAGTCGGTCAGCCTGTTATGGTTACTATCCGTGTCAAAACTAAAAAACTGCTCCTGTTGCATTTCCAAAACATGAGAAGCTAAATCACGGAATTCAAGTCGGAATGCCGCATGTCCGCGTGTATTTGCAGCATCGCTCAGCTTTTTACAGTACCAGCTTCCCTTATTTCCAAGAATGGCGATCCGCACAAAAAAATCCACTTAAAATATGCCAAAAGAAACTCAGAAACCAAAACTGTTTTTTAACAATGTGGTATTTGTTTGACCAAACTGAAAAACGTTTCCGGTATCGAGATTTTGAAAGATAATGACTGCTGGACTGAAAAAGCTGGGATCGATTTCATAGAAATCATGGTTCGCTTCTTTGAAGACTTCAAGAAACGGTTTTCCAAAACAGGCAGCCGAGCTGGAGGGAATTGAAGGGCCAATTTCCTGGAGAGACTTATCGTCGCCTGTAACCCAGAGTGTCACCGAACTTCCATAAAGAATTGCGTCGTTTGTACGTCCAATGCCCGACAGATGATCTTTCGCAACAGGAGCCAGAGGAGCTATGCCATAACCTGCCTGAATACGATGGACGTCGAACTCGCATTCAAACAGTTTGTGCATAGCGGTTTCAACCGAGCGAGAAATGACCTGAATATTACCAGCAATGCTCGACGTGGGAGCCACAAGCAAGGTAATATTTTTCGACTCAACTCCAGTAGCTTTAGAGATCATTTCGACTACATTCACGCTGGGAAGCGTATTTGCTTCTAGAATACCTACCGTTTTGGCAGGTGTCTCACCAAACGCCAGTATTCGATATAAGTCTTCTTTTTCAGCAGCTGCCCTCATTGAACCAGACCCCATTGCAAAAAAATCATCGACATCAATTTTCCAGCCCGCGTACTGACTGAGCAGACAGGATTCGACGGCGTGGTCAGTTTGTACCTGCAAATAGGGTAGCGTCTGTCCTTCCAGTGTCCCCGGAACGAGTTGTACATCTCCGAGATCGGACATGCAGATTCTGGCGAGTAATAAACCGGCTTGAATGCCAGCGGGCGTTTCAATTCCACAGTCAACAATGGTAGCACCATTCTCCAGTGTATGTGGAATGACTTTCAGTTCACCCGCTTTTGCCAGCAGGTATTCTGCCAGTCGGCACGCGCGTTCGTTTAAAACTCCACTCATAACGTTTATTTCAATCCAGTAAGTAAAATTAAGAGGACAGACATTTGGGGAATATCACAGACAACCAACTTCTTCCATGATGCCTTTGGTTCGTTCAATCAGTTCAGGAGTGCAGGCTGGGAACGGATGAAACAGTGTGTCGTGTTCAATTACCCCGCGCAACCTCAGGGCTGTTTTCATGGCGCCAATCACATATCCCACTTTGATGGTTCCATCCGAACAGACAAACACTTCAAACAATCGGACGATGGCTTCCTGTTGTCTAACCGCTTCCTGATGATTTTCCGCTGCCGCTGCTTCATAAAGTTGTACAAATAATTCCGGACCTACATTAGCCAGCCCCGGGACTGTTCCATCAGCACCAGCCAGGACAACGGCGTGTACCAGCATTTCGGCTCCCGTAAATAGTTTCATTCCCGGAGGTTTACTTGCGACCAGACGATGAAAGCTGACGGCATCGCCGCTTGAGTCTTTGACTCCGATGATGGTGCCTTCCTTTCCCAACGTCATCAGAGTTTCCAGTTCTATTTTGACTTTAGTCATCACGGGAATGTCGTAAGCAAAAATCGGAAGGTCAACGGATTCTCGAATAGTACGATAATGCACTAGCATGTCAGCTTGACTGGCTGGATAGTAAAAGGGAGGGCAAACGACGATTGCATCTGCACCCTGAGATTTGGCAACTATTGCTTGTTCAATAATTTGCTCAGTTCCTGGTGCAATCACACCTACTAAGAGAGGGACGCTGCCATCAATGACTTTGACTGCGATTTCTGTTGCTTGCTCCCGGTCCGCCTCTCTTAGCAATGGCCCTTCCCCCGACGTACCAAATAGAAATAGCCCATGCACACCCTGTTTCAACATAAATCGGTAAACTGATTCCGCCGAAGCAGCATCAAGCCTGCGATCTGGTGTCAACGGAGTGACTACGGGAGGGAGAACACCTTTTAGTTGTTCTGAAAGGTTAATTGCCATTTATAAAGTACCAGAATCTGTGTTCAGATAAGGGTTAATCTACGGTCATTCAATCGATTGAGCAACTTTAGACTGAGTCTTATTTTATACCAAACTGGTTTACAGGATGCGATGTTCCGAGGGATCCAACTATCGGAATCGGTTAGGCTTGGCTTGTTTGAGGTAAATCATGGTCTAATCATGACATCTGGAGCGATTTTGCAGAATCTATGAATTCAGTAGGATTCAAAGGTTGAGGAAAATCTATAAAAGTGAGTGGCAATTTTCGTCTTTCAAGGATTTCCCATGGGGAACTGGGGAAAATACTGGAGGAGCCTGTCACCAGCCGGATATAATTTAATATATGAGCAACCGACAAAAAACAATTTGTTTAGAGCATCAATGTGTTGAAGATCAGGCAACACCAGTGGGGATGGTTTGTCCTCATTGTAAGCATCGACTCTATACAAACCCACCGCAAGGTAATGTCATGAGTTTCTGGGAAAGTCAGCCAGTGGCTTATAGTTTGAAACAAGAGCCTTGTTTTGCTTATTCATTGATGTGGGAAAACTATCGTATTCGCTCTGTGCACCTACCACAAAATGATTTGGTTGCTGAAGAGTCATCCCCAATGGAATCGCATTCTTAAGTCAGCAGGCCTCGAAAATTTAAGAGACTGCCAGTGTGGCCTCTTTCACGTCAGAAACGAACATACAGCCGGGACTGTGTGTGATTGCAAATTCTCGCTTTGCCTGCATCAACACAGCTTGAGGTGTTACTCCACAGGCCCAGAACAGAGGCAGTTCATCTGATTCTACCGGTATAGAGTCACCAAAATCGGGTTGATTGAGATTCAAAATTCCAATCTGTTCCGGGAATCCCAGATGTATGGGAGCTCCATGCACAGCAGGAAAACGACTGGTGATTTGAACTGCGCGAATGGCATCGGCGGGCTTAAAGGGGCGCATCGAAACGACGAGCGGTCCGGAAAACATACCGGCAGATTCACAATTGATTGAGGTACGGTACATGGGCACATTCACACCGAGATCTAAATGTCTGACGGGCAGCCCTGCTTTGACTAACGCAGATTCAAACGTAAAAGAACAGCCAATTAGAAATGAGACCAGATCCTCCTGCCAGTGATGACTAATTTCAGTAGGTTCTTCTACCAGTTCCCCGTGCTTCCAGACTCGGTAGCGAGGGAGGTCAGTACGCAGGTCACTACTTTCAGCTAGTTTGTGGGGACAAGGATCACCGGCTTCGGTCACTTCCAGCAATGGACAAGGCTTGGGATTTCGTTCACAGAACTCTCGAAAGTCAACAGCGTCTTGCTTACGAAGAATCACCAAATTTGCCTGGGCAAAGCCAAGAGCCAGTCCCGAAGTTTGCCCGGTGAATTCACCACTACGACAGACCTGTCGAACTTGCGTACCAGTCTGTAGTGCGGAACGATCTACATCCATAACAACTACTTTTCAGAAACGACGACTTCAGATCCCGTGATTTGCACATCTTCCAGTGGGCGATCACCATGATCGGTTTCGACATTGCCAATTTCCAATACGACGGCTTCACTTTCTGCATCACAGGTTTTACCAAACACCGTGTATTGATTATCCAGATGTGGAACACGGCCCAGGCAAATAAAGAATTGGGAACCCGCTGAGTTGGGATCTCTCGTTCGTGCCATCGACAACACTCCCGTTTCATGGGGAAGATTGTTGAATTCCGCATCGATCGTATATCCCGGTCCGCCAGTACCAGTTCCCTGAGGACATCCGACTTGAACTACAAAATCAGGAATCACACGATGGAATATAATTCCATCATAAAACCCAATCTTGGTGAGGCCGATAATATTACGACAATGTCCTGGTGCAACGTCGGGGTAAAGATCCATGCGGATCTTTCCCTTGCTGGTTTCAAAGACGACTTGATAGTTGAATTTGTCGAAATCAACATCGGCCAAGGCAGAATCAACTTCTTCTCGTCGGTTTTCGGACACGGTGCTTTCCTTTTTTGTATTATTTATAAACGGTCAGTAATGTTCTTTTGAATGAAAATCTCTCTATGCGACACCTTACAGGCTTGCTATCAAAATCACAAAGCTAATTCCAGTAATAATATATTGAACGCGATAATTAACGTCTAAACTTCTGGCAATCACTAAAATCAGGCAACAAGTATTTGGAAACTAAAACGTGTTGAATGAGATTACTAACGGACTGCGAACTCTTCTGAGTTCAGCGGCAGAATTCCATTTTTATGCTTGTGTTCCAAATCCGCCTCCACCAGGAGTTTTAATTGTTAGTAGGTCACCGGCTTCAACTGACAGAGAAAACTTACCGGCTAGCGATTGCTCGTTTGTTTCGTTTGCTTTTTGCAGCAGGTTTTCTCCGATCTGGCCTGGTGAACCACCTTCCAGACCGAAGGGGGCGTAATCTCCGCGGCGTTCAGAGATCAATGATATTTTTAAAGGCTTCAGAAATTCAATACGACGGATAATTCCATTGCCTCCTGGATGCCGTCCCGCTCCTCCCGATTTTTTGCGAATGGAAAATTCATGCAATCGCACCGGATAGCGACGTTCAATGATTTCGGCGTCAGTGAGTCGTGTATTCGTCATATGTGTATGGACGGCATCCGCGCCAACTCCTTCGGCAGTGGCACCACTGCCTCCGCAGATCGTTTCATAATAGCCAAAGTTCTCGTCACCGAACGTTAAATTGTTCATCGTACCCTGGCTGGCGGCTGCTTTGTTCAAGGCGCCAAGTAGTGTATCGACGGTTCGTTGTGAGGTTTCAACATTGCCACCCACCATTGCCGCGCATTGTGCAGGCGTTTCCCGTTCGGGAGGATTCAAAAAACATTCTGGCAATATAATCTTAATAGGTGCTAAGACACCACTGTTTAGAGGAATGTCTTCTTGGATCAGACAGCGAAAGACATATAAAACTGCGGCATTCACAATGGCACGATTGGCGTTCAGGTTTGTTTCGAGTACTGGTCCTGTTCCCGTAAAATCGACCACTGCTGATGTCCCTTTAATCGTAATTTGTACGGATAAGGGAGCGCCGTGATCCAGGTGATCGGTAAACGAATAGAGACCATCTTCTATATGTGCGAGGGCCAGTTGCATCTTTTCCGTCGCCGCGCGCTGGATGTGCTGCATATAAGCTTGCACAACCGGTATGGAATAGCGAAGAACCAGATCATTAAGCAAGATCACACCACAATTGTTGGCAGCGACTTGTGCAGAGATATCAGCCAGATTGTCATCGACAGAACGAGACGGGTATTCGCCTGTCAGCAGTAAGGATCTCAGATCCTCTTCACATGAAATTCCTCGGTCAACCAGCTTAAAATTCCGAATCAGAATGCCTTCATCGGCGAGTGTTTTCGAAAACGGTGGCATACTGCCTGGCACGATCCCACCGATTTCCGCATGATGTGCGCGACTGGCCGTAAAGAACAGTAATTTCTTTGAATTCGGATCGTGGACGGGGGTGATTACGGTGACATCGGGTAGATGCGAACCACCTCGATACGGATCATTGGTAACATACACATCTCCAGGGGCTAAATTGGGGTTATCAGCAATGATTCGTTTGACTGTTTCGCTCATTGCTCCCAGGTGCACGGGGATATGAGGGGCATTCACGACCAGGTCGCCGTTGGCTGAAAAGACGGCACAACTAAAGTCGAGCCGCTCTTTTACGTTCGTCGAGATGGATGTCTTCTGTAGTGTGATTCCCATTTGCTCGGCGATAGAGGCAAATAGATTATTAAAAATTTCCAGCATCACCGGGTCGGCTTCGGTACTAATCGTTTCATGAGCCGCTGAGTTTTTGATCGTTTCGTGAATCAGCGTTTCGCCGCGTGACAAAATCTCGGCTTCAAAGCCGGGGTCAATAATGACTGTAGAAATTGCTTCACAGATAATTGCGGGGCCAGCGATCTGATCGCCAGGACGTAGTTCATCCCGCAGATAAACGCCTGTTTTGTGTGTCTTTCCCTGAAAATGAGTTTCCACTGTTTTCAGTGGATCGGGAACTCGTGAAATGACTTCAGAGGCAGGCAGGTTTGGTTCTTCCATCCGACCAACAACTTCTGTCCGTAGCGCGGTCACTTCAACAACGCGCCCTTCATGTTTATATCCGTAAAGGCGCTGGTGTTCTTGCTCAAAACAAGCGAGTTCATCTTGACCTGCTACACAGAGAATTTGGATTGTCGCATCTGTACCTAGAAAGCGCATTTCGAGTGAATGCTGTGGCTCTTCAATTCGCTCCTCTGGGACTCCTTCTGTACGGACTTCTTCTTTTACTTTTTGGTCAAGTTCCTGAAACCGGATTCCTAATTCCTGTTGTAGTTCTGCGGACCAGGGTTTAAGAACAGATTGTTGACCGAAACGTCGCACATCAGCTTGGCCGATACCAAATGCACTCAGAATTCCTGAATAGGGATGAATCAATAATTCTCGAATTCCCAGAGCGCGGGCAATCGCACATGCGTGTTGTGATCCGGCGCCACCGAAACTGACAAGCACATAGTCAGCCGGATCATAGCCGCGCGCGACTGAGATATTGCGAATGGCACGGACCATATTTGCGTTGGCAATCTGAAGAAATCCTTCTGCCAGTTCAAGAGGAGTGTACGTTTTCCCCATTGGTGAAGCCGCAATTTCCTGGCAGAGTTGAGTCAATCTGTGTTCAACTGCATTCCGATCCAGGGCAAACGGGAACTGGTTGGGAATAATTTTGCCGAGATAAAGATTCAGGTCAGTTATGGTCAATGGGCCGCCTCGACCATAGCAGGCAGGTCCGGGATCGGCTCCCGCACTGGCAGGTCCGACATGTAGCTTGATACCATCAAAGCCACAAATACTGCCGCCACCGGCTGCTACCGTTTCGATGCTAAGCATCGGTGCGACTATTCGCACACCCGCTTTTTGCGTTTCAAATTCGCGTTCGTACTCACCATCGAAGCGAGAGACATCGGTACTCGTACCACCCATATCAAAACCGATGGACTTCGGAAAACCTGCTAGCTCTGCGACGCATGAATAACCAATTACCCCTCCAGCTGGACCGGACAAGATACTGTCTTTACCGACAAAGTGAGTCGCGTCAACCAGACCACCGGCTGAAGTCATCAGCTTCAGATCACAATTTTTTAGAGGCGTACGGAGTTTACCGATATAGTCTTTCAGGATCGGATTCAGATACGCGTCCATCACTGTCGTATCGCCACGGGAAACGATTTTGATGAGCGGTGAGAGGCGACTTGAAACACTGATTTCGTCAAATCCGACCTCTTCTGCGATTCGAGCCACTAGTTCTTCGTGTTTCGGGTTCGCAAACGAGTGCAGCAGGCAAATTGCCAGTGATTCGACTCCCGTTGATTTCAAAGTTTGCAGCTGTTGCAGAATTGTTTTCGGATCAGGTGCACAGTACACAGTCCCTTCCGCAGTGATGCGCTCATCAATTTCAACAGTTGTTTCGAACAGGGGTTCTGGTTTTTGTATGACCAGATCAAACAAATGGGGACGATCCTGATTACCAATTAACAGGACATCGGCGAATCCTCTGGTTGTGATAAAAGCAGTACGGGCTCCATTACGGGTGAGAAGGGCATTCGTGCCTCTGGTTGTTCCGAGTTTAACACTGATGTGAGGGATCATGTCTGATTTTTTTAAACCAAGAATCCATCGAATTGCCAATATGGGGGCTTCTTCTCCTGAACTCAACTCGTAGCTGGTAGATTCTTTGACCGTCTCGGGTAGGGGAGGTTCGAAGTTTAAAATGCCATTTACGGAGTTAAAGTTCGTCACTTGTGCCGAATGCAGGGATTGTCCCTCTTCATTCAGAAATTCGATTTGATACTTTTGCCAGAACTCTGCCGGGGCACCGCAGCGGGAAGAATCGACAATGGTGGTGGGATTAGAGATTTTCTGAACTCGACCTTTGGTAATACCCGAACTAAGTGTCTTAAAGGGAATGAAATCATTTTCTGGAGACCGCGCGATACAGTCGGTAAACGTCCCTCCCACATCGATCCAGAATTCCCATGTTTTAGGTTTATTTTCGGCTTTTAAATCATTCATTTCATTAAATATTTCGTAAGCTTTCACATGAATTTGATAGAATTCATTGACCGGTTTGACATAAACTTACGTATGAAATAACACAACCATTGCGTAGGCACAATCAAGTAATCAGCATCTGCGGCTTCTGAATCAGTTTCAGTTGACCTAGGAAAATCGAAAAGGAGATTGTTGCTACTTGAATTATGTGCACTGTGACCTATAATTACCGTGCCTGTGAGTCATCTCTTCAGATTGATCTGCAGGCTCATTGAAATATAATACCTTTGCTCAATCCATATTCACTCGGAATATCCCGACTCACTCAATTGGAGAACACTGTCAATGAATAACTTTAGTCCTGATTATTACGACCAGGATACAACGGCTGGCGGAGGCGTTTTTGCCATTGACGCAATTGCCTCCGAGCGAGCCGCTTTTATCCGAAAAACGTACATGCACTTGGCTGGTGCGATCATGGCCTTTATGGGGTTGGAATTTATCCTGTTTAGTAGTGATACTTTAGTAAATGGTATGATGAACGCCATCGGTGGTAACTGGTGGCTGGTATTGATCGCCTTCATGGGCGCCAGTTGGGTTGCCAGTGCTATGGCATCAAGTGCGAAATCTCTCGCAACACAATATGCCGGTTTGGGAATTTATATTGTTGCCGAAGCCCTGATTTTTGTGCCTATCCTTTACATTGCAACTCAATTTGCCAATCCGACAGTCATACCTATTGCTGCGGTTATCACACTTTGCATTTTTGGAGGACTGACTGCCTATGTGTTTGTGACAGGGGCAGATTTTTCTTTCATGGGTGGTTTTCTAACTATCGCCATGTTTGGAGCTATCGGCATCGCCATCGGTGCTGCTATTTTCGGATTCTCTCTGGGGCTCTGGTTTGCCGCTGCGATGATCGTCCTGATGAGTGGCTTTATTCTGTATGACACATCAAATGTTTTGCATCACTACTCGACCGATCAGTATGTGTCTGCATCATTGGCTTTGTTTGCTGCGATTGCTACACTGTTCTGGTATGTCTTGCGTCTTGTCATGATGTTCTCATCAAACGATTAAGCGAATCTCTACCTCAAGCAGACTTAGCTTGAATGACCAATCACAAGCACAGGTGAAGTTGACTTCACCTGTGCTTTTTTTATAAATGTTGTTTGATGTGGGATCATTTCAATTGAGCATGGGAACTTGATATTCGTTCTACTTTCCGGCAGGGATAATTTACTTTGCTACGAATGAGGTGGAGTCCCTGTAGTCCTTTAATTCGCTGTTTCCGTAGATTTTTTTGACTTCAGTTTACCATTGAGATCTCCAAAAACACCTTGGCCCCAGTTGATTGAAGTTTCATGAAAAAAATTGAGGTTGTTGACTTTAAACTCCGTTTGTGCGAATTTTTTACCATCTTGGCGAATGATGAGTCGATTCTTTTCAACGACGAATTCAAGTTGGATGGGGCGATTTTTCCATTTGATCTGTGTTGCTAAATTTCCAGGCATTTGAAGTTCAACTACAGATCCGTATTCACGCCGTTGGGCATCAGTCAGAAATTTATATTTGTCAAACCATTGGTAAGTGCCCTTCGTTGATGTCGAGAGCATTAACGCGTTGCCCAGTGGAACCATGCCAGTGACACGTTGTCCCCAATGATTGGCTACCAACTCAAATTTTTTGGCTTCGGCTTCGTAGGGATGCGTTGTTTTGTCGGTGAGTTCCGGATGAGAAAACAGTCTACCCATTGAGTGCCACTTTTCTTCATCAAGGTTATATCGCCAGGCTTCGGCCCATGGCCAGACCCCCACGATCAGATCACCCCGATAGATGGCCATGGTCTGAGCTTCTCGTGCAGATGAAGAGACTCCTGGTAATTTTGGTGGCCATCCTTTTAAGCGCTTCAGTTCTTTACCACGATATTCAAAAAGTTCACCGGTGGGATATTGCGCCATCAGTAGTCGGTCATGATAATTCAGCATCGAATAAACTTGAAAACTCACTCCTTTTTGTGCTTCAGCCAAAGTCTTCCATTGTGAATCACTAAATACATAGACGCCACCATAGTTCGAAACTGTAAGGACTTCATCCCGGTATTGCCCCCAGGCGAAGGGTGTGGCACCTACATATTTTGCATCCATGACAGTGGCTTGCTTTAAATCGATCGGCTCTTTTGAATCGCTGGTCCACGGGCATGCGTAAATTTTTGTGAAACCTTTCTTCTCGCTTCGATCGGTGTGATAGAAAAATAACCGTCCCAGCGCATAATAAAAATTATAATACCTCCCTTTTTCAGGTGGGGTCAGAATTACGCGATCATTGAATGCGACCTTGCCGGAAGTAAAAGTAAGGATTCCATTTCCCAGGCGCATGATTCCATCACCAGGAAGAACGCGTCCTGTTTGAGGAATTGGTGCGTCAGACCATGTTTGAGTCTCTGGGTTCCACAAGCGAACTAAGTTATTTCGGACGCTGCTCCAGGCCTGAAGTTTTTGATCCAGGTCAAGTAAATAGATTCCACAGTCTAAATCAGGATGTGATAACCGCTTGACAGAAAAGTTTCTGGCATTGTGTTCCGGACGAACGAAGAACTGTAAAGTATGCCTGTCACTGCGAAACCGTGTGTTATAGACATCAAGGAATCCAGCCCCTGCAATCACCTGATTTTTTTTATTGCGAACTTCAAATAACGTCCCGAAGCTCTGACCAACATCTTTACCTAGATCAACTTCAACGGAAAATTTTGCAATCGGTTTCTCAGCAATCGCACCAAAAGCATTTGTAAGAATCAAAAGAAACACAGTCGGTTTCATAAGTTTGATTACACTTGAAAAAAACATAATTAATCCCCTTGAAGTGACTCTGAAGTAGTTTCACATGATTGAACTTGGCAGTAATACAGCTTCTCAGTGGTAACGACCTGAAATGAATTCATTTTAGATCGTAGCGTTTAGAGTTCTAGAGCGTCAAGTGATTAATTTAACGTATTCTGAGCGAAAAGCGTATTCAGTCTTGTGTTTAGGCTATGATAAAATAAATTCATATTACTGATTCGATATGAATTTATGAATACTGTTGAGTCATGTTCAGATCAGAGACTTTTTGGCGTTTATCGTCGACTAATCAGTATTTTAGCCCATAGTGCAGTGGTTTATTAACCAGTATAGAGTCCACTTACATACTCACCATATCCGTTATATAGCTTTGTATCGTAGCGTTTTTCAGTTCCCAGCATCCATTCAGTACGCTGGCTCCACCGAGGATGAGGGACTTCAGGATTGACGTTAGCCACGAACCCGTATTCGTCGGGGTTGACGCTATTCCAAAAGGTAACTGGTTGTTCGGAGGTGAGCTTGATTTTGACAATGGATTTACCAGATTTGAACCCATATTTCCAAGGAACAACCAGACGAATAGGGGCACCATTCTGCTTGAGTAGTGGCTTACCATACAGACCGGTTGCAATAAACGTAAGCTCGTTCATGGCTTCAGCCATACTCAAGCCTTCAGTATAAGGCCAAGGCCAGTATGCAGTGCCATTTGCTTTCATATAGGGCGCTTCGTTTGGTTTGTTGAAGGTCTCGAAGGCCACAAATTTTGCGGTTGGCTTGGGTTCTACAAGTTTCAACAAATGGGAAAGAGCGAATCCAGTCCAGGGAACGCACATGGCCCATGTTTCAACACAGCGATGACGATAGGCACGCTCCTCAAATTTCATTTCCTTATAAAAATCATCCATATCAAATGTGCGTGGTTTTTCACATTCTCCCTCTACACTGACTGACCAGGGAGTGCTTTTGAAATTCTCAACGTACTTCCAGGCTTCTTTGGTAGTCGGACCTGTGAATTCATAAAAGTTGGTGAATTCTTCTGCCTCTTTGGGGACCGTCTCCGGGCGACCATACTTAAAAGTGGGGTTGTGAGGGGCTGGGTAGATCGATTGAAACGCCTCAGGTAGTGGAGCAACGGCACCCGCTTTCTCAATTTCCTCCTCAGTCGCTTGTTGACAACCTGAAAGAAGATTTGAAAAACCAGCGATTCCTACACCATAGCCCATCATTTTCAGAAACTCCCGCCGATGTGCTTTACGATTCTGAAATACCATTTCTGGTGTATGTTCACTCTCGGAGACGTTCCAGATTTTGCGGATCTGATAGTTCATCAGTGATTCCTTTAATTTGTCTTCATAGCAAGGGATATTGAAAGAGTGGCTGACTCTTAGTTTATCCTTATTGGGAGGAATATCCCTGGCGCACCAATCCTTATAGACGCAACATAAATAGTATAACCGTCAAGATATACGCAAAATAGCTTGTTTCAGGAATTGATTCAATCTTTATATCTTTTCTACTTCGCCACATTGTCGAAGAGAAAGGTTGTTGTTTACGCAAAAAATCTAATCAGTTTTCTTATATTGACATTTGAGGATGGATCTCTCGTCTTTAAGAAACAGGTCCGTCAAGTTAGAAATGTACATTGAGAATAGTTCTATGAAATACGATCTTGTCATTATTGGAAGTGGTCCAGCTGGGCATAAAGCGGCGATTGCCGCATCGAAGCTGGGGAAGCGGGTAGCCATTATTGAACGCAATTTTCGTGGGATGGGGGGAGTCTGTTTGCATAAAGGCACGATCCCTTCAAAAACAATGCGTGAAGCTATTCTGTATCTCACTGGATATCGTCATCGTGATGTTTATAGCAAGCAGTATCGCAAAAAACGCCGCATCACAATGCAGGATCTCCGCTTGAAGCTGGCCAGCGTCGCTGAAAATGAATTGGATGTGATACACGATCAATTAGAGCGAAATGGTGTTGAAGTATTCATAGGTGAGGCCAGATTTGCCAGTCCGCATGACGTGGAAGTAGATTGCGAAACGGGGCGAAAGAAATTGTATGGGGAGTATATTCTGGTGGCGACGGGTACAAAACCTTCTCGTCCTTCACACATTCCTTTTGATGGAAAAACCATCTTTGATTCCGACGAAATACTCGATCTGCAGCAGATTCCCCGTTCAATGATTGTTGTTGGTGGTGGCGTGATTGGGATCGAATATGCGATTATGTTCGCCACATTGGGCGTTGAAGTGACTGTCTTAGATGGCCGAGAACGCTTGCTCGAATTTTGCGATCAAGAAATCATTGACGCGTTGATTCACCATGCCCGCTCTTTAGGAATGGTTTTCCGTATGGGAGAAGAGGTTGTAGGGATCGAACGATTCTCCGATAAAATGGCAGCCGTCCAGACAGAAAGTGGAAAGCGTCTCGTAGCCGATTCCGTATTATATACAGTGGGGCGTGTAGGCGATGCCGACGAATTGAATTTCCAGGCAGCCGGGTTGGAACCAGATGAACGTGGTCGACTGTGGTGCAATGAGGAACATCAGACGTGGGTCCCTCACATCTACGGGGCCGGCGATATTGTCGGTTTTCCTGCTCTTGCCAGTGTTTCGATGGAGCAGGGCAGACGAGTGGTTTGTAATGCGTTTAACGAACCATTTGAGGCCTTTGATATTATGCCCTATGGTCTGTTTACCATTCCCGAAATTTCGATGATTGGGAAAACTGAGCAACAGTTGACCGAAGAACATGTTCCTTACGAAGTGGGGGCAGCCCGCTATCGGGAAATTGCGCGAGGACAAATCTCAGGTGATACAGAAGGGATGCTGAAAATTCTCTTTCACCGCGAAACATTGAGGATTCTTGGCATTCATGCCATCGGAGAATCTGCCACAGAAATTGTACACATTGGCCAGACTGTGATGTCATTTGGTGGTACGATTGAATACTTCCGCAATGCAGTCTTTAATTACCCCACTATGGCGGAATGCTATAAAGTAGCCGCCTTTGATGGGCTGGAAAAAATGAGTTTGGATCGTTTATTCGAAGAAGCCAGACTTACAAAAGCGAATGCCGAACAATCCACCGAGGACAAATCGCAAACTGAACTGGACGAACAGGAAACCATTGAGGTCTAGGCACTCCGTAACCGCTGGAGCGTCTGGTGAAAGTCATCGGGTGCTCCAGCGGTTATTTTCATACATAGATTCGTGATGGGATGAGTGAACTCAATTTGTTCGGCATGCAGTGCTTGTCTCGTAATGAGTTGCCGTTCGGTAGAGAGAGATTCATCGTTTCCATAGAAATCATCGGCGATGATGGGAAATCCTAGATCCGCCAGATGAACGCGAATTTGATGCAATCGACCTGTTTGCGGGAATGCCCGTAGCAATGAATTATGTGGAAAACGCTCTATCACTTCAAATTTTGTCAAAGCCGATTTTGCACGCAGTGCCTGTGGATGTGTAGACATGCAGACTCCCGCTTGTGTGGGGTGTTCCCCGATGGCAGAACGGTTTTCAAATTGATCCTGTTGAGGGCTGCCTCGTACAATCGCGAGATACGATTTTCTGATTTGATTTTTCTGAAACTGAATCGAAAGACTCCGATGTGCCACATGCTCTTTCGCCACGATTAAGATACCACTGGTAAATTGATCAAGGCGGTGCACGATGCCCGGTCTTAACAGGCTACGAATTCCTGTTTGCTGATCCAAATAAAATTGGAGTGCGTTGGCAACAGTTCCTGATAAAATCTTACCAGCCGGATGCGCAATGATTCCGGGAGGTTTGTTAATAATGATTAACCAGGCGTCTTCAAACAGGACTTCCAGCGGCAACGGTTCCGGTTCATAGGTTTTGTCTGGAGGCTCTACAAGCGCAATGCTGACTTGCTGCCCACAAAACACGCGCTGGAGTGGATGGGCAGGTATCTCATTGACTCTGGCAAAGCCAGCCTGCACGATACGCTGTAAACGATATGTCGAATAATTTCTGAAATGACGACTCAGAAACCGATCAATGCGGGCACCATTCAAGTATTCCTCGACGATCAGATCGACTTCATAGACTGGTTTCATCAAATCAGGAATCAGGATTGTGCCAGATCACGGAGTACTTTATGGAGGATGCCGCCATTGCGATAGTATTCGACTTCCACCGGTGTATCCACACGACACTGAGCGGTAAACAGAACTTGAGTCCCATCTGCTTTGGTAGCGGTTACGCGAATGGCTTGACCTGGCTTCAGATCGTCATCCAGTTCAATGTCGAATGATTCTGTTCCATCCAGTCCCAGTTCTTCACGGCTTTCGCCATCACGGAATTGCAAAGGCAGCACACCCATTCCGACCAGATTGGATCGGTGAATTCGCTCGAATGAGGTGGCGATGACCGCTTTGATACCCAGCAGAAATGTTCCTTTGGCAGCCCAGTCGCGTGAAGAACCCATTCCATAATCACCACCGGCCAGCACAATTAGAGGTGTACCTGCTTCTTTGTATTTGAGTGACGCTTCGTAAATCGAAGTCTGATCGCCGGTAGGAAGGTAAGTGGTCACACCACCGGTGGTTCCGGGGGCGAGTAGGTTACTGAGACGAATGTTCGCAAACGTTCCGCGTGTCATCACCCGGTCATTGCCACGTCGGCTACCGTAGCTGTTGAAATTTTGGGGAGTGACACCATTTTCCTGAAGATACTTACCCGCGGGTGAGTCGGCTTTGATCGCTCCAGCGGGAGAAATATGATCGGTGGTCACAGAGTCTCCCACAGAAACGAGTACACGCGCTCCCGTGATCGAACTGATGGGAGCCGGAGTGGTTGGCATATCAACAAAGAAAGGTGGTTCCTGCACGTAGGTGCTTTTTTCATCCCATGCAAAAATGTCCCCATCACCGCCATTGATGTCTTGCCATTCAGGAGAACCTTCTGTTGCTTTCCCATACTGTTCTCGGAACATTTCCGGGGTGATCGAAGATTCCATAGCCGCGTTGACTTCAGCCTGGGAGGGCCAGAGATCTTTCAGGAAGACATCGTTACCTGCTTGATCTTGTCCCAGAGGATCCGTGCTCAAATCGATATCCGTAGTTCCTGCCAGAGCATAGGCAACGACCAGCGGAGGACTGGCGAGATAGTTTGCACGGACATCGGGGCTAATGCGACCTTCAAAGTTACGGTTTCCAGAAAGCACGGCAGATGCGACGATATCATTCTCGTTGATGGCCTTGGAAATAGGCTGTGGAAGTGGCCCACTGTTTCCAATGCAGGTTGTACAACCATAGCCAACTAGATTAAACCCAAGTTGATCGAGGTAGGGGGTGAGTCCCGATTTTTCCAGGTAATCTGTAACGACGCGGCTTCCAGGAGCCAAACTGGTTTTGACCCAGGGTTTTCGTGTAAGGCCTTTTTCAGCAGCTTTCTTTGCCAACAACCCCGCACCAATCATCACTGAAGGATTACTGGTATTCGTACAACTGGTAATAGCGGCGATCACAACCGACCCATCTTCGAGATTGAAATTCTGGTTATCATATTCGACTGCAACACTCGTTTCCGAAGGATCAGATTTGCCGAATGTTTCGCTCAGATCTCTGTGCCACTGTGATTTCATTTCGGTCAAGGCGATGCGGTCCTGTGGACGTTTCGGTCCGGCGAGAGACACTTCAACGGTGGAAAGATCCAATTGTAAGCCACTTGTGAAACGTGGTTCGGGCGAACTGTCAGTTCGGAACAGACCTTGTGCTTTGTAATAGCGATCTACCAGATCGACTTCGGCCTCAGTTCGACCGGTACGACGCATGTAATTCAGTGTTTCATCATCTACGGGAAAGAAGCCGATTGTGGCACCGTATTCCGGTGCCATGTTGGCAATGGTAGCGCGGTCGGCCAGACTCATGTTTGATAATCCAGGACCGTAAAATTCAACAAACTTGCCTACAACACCGTGCTCGCGCAACATCTGTACAATTCTGAGTACCAGGTCAGTGGCGGTGGCTCCTTCTGGAAGTCCACCTGTGAGTTTGAAGCCGACAACTTCTGGTGTCAGCATATAAATGGGTTGGCCAAGCATGACCGCTTCGGCTTCAATGCCACCAACTCCCCAACCAACAACTCCCAGGCCGTTGATCATTGTTGTATGGCTGTCAGTACCGACCAGACTGTCGGGATAAGCAACGCCGTCTTTAGTGAGCACGACTTTGGCCAGATATTCCAGGTTGACCTGGTGCACAATTCCAGTAGCAGGAGGTACGACACTGAAGTTGTTCAATGCCTGTTGCCCCCAACGGAGAAACTGATAGCGTTCCTGATTGCGTTCGAATTCTTTTTCCACATTGTGTTGCAGTGAGAACCGGGTCGCAAACTCATCGACTTGAACCGAGTGGTCGATCACCAGGTCGCATGGCACAAGTGGATTGATTTTTTGAGGATCACCGCCGAGCCGCACCATTGCGCTTCTGAGAGCGGCCAGATCGACGACAGCAGGAACACCTGTGAAATCTTGTAATACGACACGACCAGGCTTAAATGGGATTTCTACTGGGTTCGGTGATTCAGCACTCCAATTGGCCAGATTATTAACATCGGCTTCGTTGACAACGAAGCCATCAACGTTTCGCAGGCAAGATTCAAGTAAGACTCGTATCGAATATGGAAGCGTTTCAATTTCACCAATGCCATCATCAATCAGTTTCTGCAGGCGGAAGTAACTCAATTCTCCGTCTGCTGTTTTTAATTGACTTTCCGCGCCAAAAGGATTTCCGGAAGCCATTAATCATCTCCTCAGTACTACATTTAAATGGATTTATGAACGGTTTCAGGTCGCTTTAGGAGACCTATGTTTAGATTAATTTTTTGTATGCCTTGGATATGCTGTATTCTAGGGAGTCGTATCCCGATCGACAAACGGCAGGACTGCCAAAAACATAAAACATCTGTAGAAGCTGGTGGATCACGCTGAAGCTTGGGAACAAAACTCTATTTTAACGAAGGCAAGGTCTATTTTCCATCACGGATCTTTTTCACCTGTCGTTGCACACTTTCAACGATTTTATCTTCGATTTCTTCAGACCAGCGATGTGAGGGCATTCCATAAACGGCCATGGAGGTGTTGCCTTCGTAACCTCCTTCTTTCAGAACCCTCAGTGAGGGCGTGTATGCCATCACATCATTCGCATAGCCCGTTACCCAGGTGTCGGGACCATATTCTTTTTTCATGGCGAGTGCGTAGTCAATTACGACTTCACCACCGATTGCAATCCAGAGCTGTTTCTTGCCGAGTCTCCAGACTTCAACAGGAAAGGGATACGACTTGATAAAGGGTTTTCCGGAGTTAAGTTGTTTGAGTAACCTTGAACCCCAGCGGGTTCTGTAGGAACCCGGGCTACCAGAGGCAATTTTTTCTAACTCTGATTTGTTAAGATGAGCTCCTAATTTGATGTCGATAATCTCAATCTCGGTTTTCAATTCGGGGTCCAGTTCAACCATTGGAAGACGAACAACATCTGCCACTGCATGAGCCAATCGTGAACCATAAGACTGGGCCAGTTCCACAGTTCTGCGAGGAAGCGGGTTCTGATCTGCACCGCAGCCCATATAGAACATAGCGGTCACTCCTGGAAACATGGCTTCCAAATCGTACTGAGCAAACCCGGCATAGTCGCCGCACCATTTCTGAAAACTCAGTGTGGTATTGTGACAAGCATAGCCGAAGACGATGGTTTTCAGTTTCCCAGCTTTGTCTTTCACAGCTAAAATGGGAACGGAATGGTCAATTGGACCCTTTAATTCGTTAGCCAATCTAAGTTTGGGGACTTCTGCTTCTTTATTTGTGCGACGGTTGACTGCAAAACTCGTAAATCCTTTGCCTGAGTAAAGTGAGGCGGGTTCAAGTTTCTTAATGGCGGTTCCCACTGCAGTGACCAGTTTTTGTTCCAGTTTGTCGGAATACTCATTGATGTCTTTGAGATGATTTGCATTTAGGGGATAGATATCATGCAGCGCCCCTCGCAAAACAGGACCGCAGTGAGTGTGAGAGCTATTGAGCATAATCTGGTTGCGGTCGAGATCGAATTTCTCTTTGAGTGCCGCACAGACATTGTTATAGATAGATTGCGGAATTCCCAATGTGTCCGTTGAGACAATCACGCCACGATGGCCATTACTGGCTTCAATCACTAAGACTTTGAGCCAGAGGTCGTGTAATTTACCTTCGGCAGGCGCTGTACGACCACCGTATCCGGCCATCCAGAGGTCTTTTTCTGGAGTGATCACGACACTGGCTGATCCCGCTTTCCAGGTCACATCTTCAGCAAATGTATAACTCGAGTATGACAAGTGGGTAATCATCATCAGACCGAGTAACAAACCAGACCGAAAATACGTTAAATATTTCATGGAGAAGCCCCTCACTTTTGAGCAAATGGCAATAAAACTAAATCTTCTTAAAAAACTTGATCATTTTAGGGTAAAGAGCCCGAGCGGACATATCAAGTGTTTGGGATGTGTTCTCTTATGTTTAAAGAAGTTAATGTGCATCCTTTGAGGAGTATGTTAGAATTGAATTACGAATGATAAGAGGTATTTTCAGGAATCAACGAAGCCGGGCTGAAATAAACGAAAGGACCACCGCCTGTGAATGTGATAGCAGGTCACAAAAAAACATTCTTAGCCACGGCTTTTATCATTATTCTTTGTCTTATCGCTGACCCCGTTAACAGTCTCAATGCGCAAGGCAAACGTCGCGGAAATAAAAAAGCTGCTTCACAAGAGGCCCAACTTCCCGCTGATTACCGATCTAAGAATTTTCTGATTCATACTGACTTAGAGCCAGCAGATGCGAAAGATTTGCTCGAACGACTGGAAAAAATGTTGAAGATTATTTCAACTTACTGGGGTAGTCCAAATCGTAAGGTCATCGAGTGTTATGTTGTTAAAGACCTTTCTAACTGGCCACGTGGTAGCCTCCATCCCAGTGGGGCACAGTCTGTAGCCAATGGTGGTGGAGTGACGATGGGCCGCACATCCTATCGTGGTAATCAGATCGTTTCCGCTAAAGCGATTGTATATGCGACAGCGGATCGAGGAACACCTCAACACGAAGCAGTACACGCCTATTGCACTCAAAATTTTGGCCGTACAGGACCAGTCTGGTACAGCGAAGGTATGGCAGAAATGGGGCATAACTGGAAGGCCCTTCCTAAAAAAGGACAACCGATTGCGGTCGACTGCCCCACTTATGTATTGAACTATATTAAAAGCAGTGAACCCCAAAGCTTGAATGAGATCGTGAACTCGAAATCGATTTCAGGTGATTCCTGGCAGAATTACTGCTGGCGGTGGGCCTTGTGTCACCTGCTGGCAACCAACCCAAATTACTCACCCCGGTTTCGTCCGTTGGGATTGGGATTGTTGATGAAGAAGCCGGTTTCGTTTAATCAAACCTACGGTTCCATGGCGCGTGAAATTTCATTTGAATATTTGTTTTTTCTGGAACATTTCGATCAAGGGTACCGCTGTGATCTGTGTCAATGGGACTGGAAAACCAAATACCGAAAAACCAATAACGTGCGTGGTTTGCTCACGAAAATCGAAGCCAGTAAAGGCTGGCAGGCCTCTCGAACTTTAGTAGAACAAGGGCAGAAATATCAGTTTTCCGTGGAAGGAGAGTGGAAAACAAATAGAGATGCAAAGCCAACTTCAGCAATAGGCTCTGAGGACGGGCTCGGTATGTTAGTAGGTATTGTGCTCTCTGAGAACGATGAGGGCGAGTATACTCTCAGCGATGAATTTGAGCTGGGTGAGACTGGCAGCTTCACAGCACCTGTCAGTGGTAAGCTCTTTCTGCGTTGTCGAGATGCCTGGCATGAACTGGCTGATAATAGTGGTAAAGTTTCTGTGAAAATTAAGCAGTGACTCTTAGTGGTTCTTGCTCCTGATTCAATTTTCTTGAGATGCGATTGTTTCTTCGGCTTGATTTGCTTTGTTTGGCCAGAGGAGTACGATGATGACCAACAGTGCATAAAATTGATATGAAAGTACCGTGAGTGATTGCCAGGGAAGGGCCACCATGCCACCGTTTTCCCAAGGAGTAATTCCCTGCGGTGTGCCGGCCTTCTGAGAATGAATTGCGAGTGCCCAGACAACACGCGGACTGAGGGCCAGAGCAAAGATGACTAAATTCACAACCCAGCGTTTTCCTGTATGTGGCTGCGATAATGCCAGCAGTAACCCAATTGGCAGAGCGAGTAAAATAAAGTAATGATGCCAGGTGGTTGGGGTCATGAGTAACATGGCGGTGATGGTAATCGCGAATCCCCGATCACTGAACTTTTCGGCTCGCGTTTTCCAGATCGACGCCACCACCAATCCTGTCATCACGAGCCAGGACGACCAGACTGAAATTTGTAGTAAAGTGTGCGAATTCACAAGGGGTTGTATGGTGTCTGCTGAGTGTTCGAAGAGTCGTTTCCAGAATGCAAGCAGGGATGCATTACTCCAGTTGTTGGTGACGTCGGCCAGTGAGGGTAAAGCGACCGTAAGGTAATCGCGGTACGTGTCGACCCCGAAGATCGCAGTAGTGAGCAGGGTAATCAGACCAAAAGAGGCAGCTCCTCCAGAGATGGCTCGCCAGTCGCGTCGAACTAGGAAGTACAAAAATATATAGGCCGGGTAGATTTTGATGGCAGTAGCTAAGCCCAGGCACATTCCCGAAACGAAAGATCTTCCTGAATTGCCAGCTTTCCAGGCACCGACGATCAGCAGAGTCAGTAGCAGATTGGGCTGACCCTGAATCAGGCTTTGTTGAAGAGGGTCACAGGCCAGAAGCAAAGTAAGTAATGCGATTGTCGACCAGACAGTCATCTGAATCTCAAGACCTTTTACAATCCAGTACAATGCGAGGCAGAGCATACCAAGTGACACAAGGTTCCATGTCAGGTGGGCATCACGATAGGTTAACCAGGTAAACGGGATGGCAATCAGGTTTGCTGTCGGAGGATGAGTATTGTACTGGTCAAAAAATCCGTTCGAATTTGTCAGTTTGAGATTGAGGTGTTTTTTTAGCGCCACCCGCTGGTCTGAGTAGACAGGCATTCCAGCAGCTCGATTTTTAACAGAGGCCCACTCCTTAAAAAAATCAAAGATTTGTCCCTCGTCAGGTCTCAGGGCTGCGATGTAACCAGGCGCGAACACTGCCATCGCGCAGATAAAGAGGACCACCCACAGGATCTTACGTGCGGCAGGCCAGTTATTGATCTGAGGTTGTTTAGGTGGGATCGACACTTTTTACTCCAGGAACCAGTTCGAATAATGCCCATTTCAACATCGCACTCCCCCCTGTGTCTAGAAATGGAGTGATTTTTTGACCTTTTTTCGGAGATGATTGACTTAATAAGGTTCGTAGACAACCTATTTCAAGTTCGGACTTTGCGGTTCGAAGGATTTCAACGATTGTAGTAGTAAACGTTACCGGAACCTGTTTCTGAATGGAACTTGATTAATCAATGTGATCAAGATTCGTCTGACGCGTATGGTTACTTTTTAGAAGGTCAGATTATCGTTGTGCTCCCAACTAAAGACATCCCCCTCGGGAAGTGGTTTTACACCAGAGACTCTCAACATATAGAGCAGTTGCGCACGGTGATGCATGCTGTGTGTGATAATGTGCGCGATGCTTGTTCCATAGGCTTTGTCTCGTGGTGGATCATCAAGATGATCTGTCCATAATTCGTCCCATGCATCATCTTTTGCAACTTTTCGTGCAAGGTTTGCGAGTCGCTCTTCAGCGACAGCGAGCCGCTGAGTCATTCCCAGAATAGTTAAGTTCGATTGCTTCTGAATTTCTTCCTGCATCATCAATGAGGTCCAAACCTCCATGTTGTGGATGATATGGTCCAATGTCGCACGCAGCGTTCGATGACCAATATCGAATTCCTGATCAAGCTCAGCATCATTGAGTGTCGCGCAGACATCTAATAACTGCCGTGTGGTCCACGCATCGTGTTGAAGCAGGCGATCAAGTAAATCCATTGTATTTGGCTGACCTTGGTGTTTTTGATTCCAAATTACTTGAGACGTCGATCTACAATATTCAAATAGATTTTTATGTAAACCTTATAGGATCCTGTGTTCAAATTTGTTCGTAAAATAGCCATGACACAAATTGATCAGAGCATTGGTGTTTCTTTCATACTTGAACTGAGATGTATTCTACTAGATTGGTTTATTCTGCTTATAGTATTCAAGAGCTTCGTTGGGATTTCCTCCAGCGAGCAATTTGCTAACTGCTTGCTCTGTACAGCGTACCCACAACAGGAGTAATTCTGTATCTTGAGGACTTAGTAAATTATTTCTTTGCAGCATTCCGTCTGGGTCTAAGCCCCAGAGCCTAGTACGCGTGCTAAGTTCCCAGAGTGATTGAATAACGATAAGCTCCGAGGGGAATTCAGGTAGAGCAGTTATAGCTGTGATTACTTCAGTTAAGTTCTTTTCGTTAAGTTCTTTAAAAGGTCGTAACGATCCGAGAAATCCGTTTCTCCAGTGTGGAAAGCTATCAAGATCTGGATGGCAACCACTATGTATTAGAATAGTTTCTCGGGCTTTTTCAGGAGTCACTCATTTCTCCTCACTATATGAATTTATTCTTAAGAGATTATATTTAAGCTATGAAGTAAATTTCTGATGGAACTTCATTTGATGTTTGGTATTCTCTTCGTATTTTGCTGACCAGTGCTGCTACGGACCGATCAGATTGTGGGTGGTCAATGCTTTGGGTAATCATCATGGACCAATCATCTATGTCTAAGCAGAACTCTCCGAAAAGTGAGTCTGCACTGACTATATCGGGATAGAAACAGAACCAGCAATTGGTTCTTTCTTTTTTGACTAGAATTGCTTTGTGATGGAATACACTCATTGGAAACTTACTCAATTATTATTTTTTCTGCTGCGGATTCAGCAGTATTTCTCCAGTGGTGAGATCGACCCCTGACCATGCCTTTGAGTGTTCGCCGAAGATGTAAAGTTTCGAAATTTGCTTTTCTTCGACATAGACTATCACTAAATTGTCACCAATCGTGAGATGACTCTTGCTAGCGTGTGGTAGTTTCAATTTTGCCCAGAGGGCTGACTTTGCAGAATAGGCGTGAACTTCTTGGCCAAATTTACAAGCAGCGAGTGAATTTGAGACGACAGGATTAATCTTAACGTGTGGAATAGATGATTCCTCTATTAATATCTTTGTCTCACTCCAAGTATTTGTTAATGCACTGTATGCCAATAATTTTGCTCGAGACTTGGGAATGATTAGAATGATCCCTTTGCTTTGAACAGTTATTGGCTCAATCTGTTTTGGTTGTGTTGCGTCTTGTCCAAGGGCGATTGTAGTGCTGGTGCTGAAGAGTGTGATTACTAATAAACGTTTTGCGAAATGTTTCATTGCGTGGTTTCCTTTTCTCAGAATACGAACTGCTAACCCATTAATCCATTGAGAAGTTCGTATGGTAACGTGCACAGTCTGACTATGCTAAAAAAAATATGATTTGAGTAAGTTCTCTTTCATATAAAAGGATTTCCATCTGTGAGCGAAAAAGGAACGAATCTTTAAATTCATCTTGTTATTTCATTGGAGAACTCAGATACTAAAGTTGTTCTGAGTTCTACAGACAGTGATGGTGTTTTCCGCATTTCTTAATAACCATCGAGCCTCGCAGCTGTTTTCGCTCACTTCAAAAGTGGAATCGTGGCTCTATAGGATGAAAGGGAAACCATGACACGTATGATGTTGCTTGCTGCTCTCTCAATAATGGTCGTAATGAGCGTTGGTTGTAGTGACCGTGCTCCAGATATGCCCGAACTGGGTAGAGTTCATGGAACCATTACCCTCGATGGAAAACCGCTTCCTGACGTCACGATATATTTCGAACCCGAGAAAGGACGTCCCTCAACTGCAAAAGCGAACCCGGATGGGTTTTACGAAGCGTTCTATCTGATTGATGCAAAAGGAGTCAAAATCGGACCCTGCAGCGTCCGAGTGGAATGGGGTATCGACGACTCCGGTCCAGCGATCCCTGTGAAATATGGTATCAAGAGTGAACTGAGTCTTAATGTGAAACCAGGTGATAACACATACGATATTGAGATGAAGTCTAGTTAAGTTATCTCAATATTGAGTCATCAGCCTGTCCCTATGCGCGCCTGGGGTTTCTGTATGATCTTTCTTTTAGGAGAGCCGTTATGAACAAAGGCCGAATGAAAATTTCAAGTGGGTTTACTCTGATTGAGTTATTAGTGGTCATTGCGATCATCGCTATTCTGATCGCATTATTGTTACCCGCTGTGCAACAGGCGCGAGAGGCTGCACGGAGGTCGTCTTGTAAAAACAACATGAAGCAAATTGGTTTGGCAATGCACAACTATCACTCTGCGCATAACACGTTTCCACCAGGCTATATCACAAAAACAGCCTGTAATACGACAGGTGTCTGGCCTGCTTGCAACATGGGAGAGTTGGGAGTCTACGGGTGGGCAACGTTCGTGTTGCCCTTCATGGATCAGGCTCCTCTGTACAATTTACTCAATACAGGCAGTGTGACCCTTGACCAAAACTTAGCAAATGCCACCGTGCGTCAAGCGTTGCAAAAACCGATGACGGTCTTTCTCTGTCCTTCCGATCCAGGACCCAATCTCAATGATTATGAATCGGCTTCTGATCGATATGATTTCAATGTGACTGATGGCACCACTGTCTATCAGATTGCTCGTTCGAATTATGTCATGGTGGCAAACGCCTGGGACAGCACGACGCCTGCTGTCTATCGGATTCAATACGGTCCCGCTCATGGAATTGGTTTCGCTAATTCGAACATTCGTTTCCGTGACATTACCGATGGAACGAGTAACACGCTCCTTGCTGGCGAAAGAGCGTATATCTACAAAACAGCAAACAAAGTTGGCGGAGCCAATGTAATTGGGTTCTCAGGTTCGAATAATACGCAAAGTAGCAGCTATGCCAGAAAAGGGAACGGGCTGGCTGCGATTGGTCTGACTTACAATGGCATCAACGCGATTGTCGGGGGAGAACACGATGTGCGCGGTTTTAGTAGTAATCATGTAGGGGGCGCCCATTTTGTGTTCTGTGATGGATCGGTCCACTTTTTGAGCGAGAATATCGATTACAAAAAAGGCACTGTTTCAGTGGCAACTCACGTTCAAGACATCAATTCCACGTTTCAACGCCTCGCTGTTCGAGACGATGGACAGGTTGTGGGTGAATTCTAAGCAAAGTCTATGAGAGATTGGTAAATGATGAAAATTAATTGAGCTTCTGTTTTGAGGGGAATCGAGTCACTCGATTCCCCTCAAAACTATACAATTTCTTTTTCTGAATTTTGCATTTCCAGGTTCAGTAGCCTTTGTTCTAAACTTTTGATGGTGTTATCTAACTTTTGAATCCCTGCATAAGCGTCTGCAGCAAGAGAAGAAGCCATAAACCATTTGAAATCCATCACGACTCCTATTACGAGGGGCAAGAATCTACTGTCTGGTTATATATTTATATGATAACTTTGAGCAGCTTTAGGTGCCAAGTATTCATTATAAGTAGAGCCCCAAACTATTTTTGATTGGTCTCAAACTCTGTAGATTCGTAGGTGATTTTGCTGTTTTGAGTGGTGGAAGACAAAACATGTAGATATGCTGATTGATTACGTGGAGCGGAATCTTCTGAGAACATGTCTGAACTTTTTACGGAGTCTGGTTGATGAGCAATTTTAAAATCGTCTCGTTTGCTGCGCTGACTTTGGTTAGTTCGTCTTTGACGATGGCACAAACACCTGAAAAAAGTAAAAAACTTCAGTATCACTATGAGAACATTGCCATTCCACAAGCGAGCGCCGATGAGCCGATTCGTCAAGAATTTTCGCTTGAATTGGCGGACCGTTATCTCGAACAGGGAGCGCTCGCCTGGACGAAGCAGCGGAAATGTATCAGTTGCCACACGAATGGTCTGTATCTTTTTTCCAGACCTGAGTTGAGTGGGGAATTAGGGCCACCGTCCAGTGAAAGTCGTGACTTCTTTGTTAAGGAGCTACGAAAATTGAAAGCCATGGATCGGGAAAAGTTACTAAAAGGAATTCGGCCAACTCAGGTAGCTTATATTGCAGCAGGATTAGCAGAGTGGGATCGGCATATCAGTAAAACGCTTTCACCTCAGACCGACGAAGCATTGCGGTTTATGTTGAGCTTGCAGGCAAAGGATGGGAGTTGGGGCAATGCGGATTGCTGGCCTCCGTTAGAATCGAGCAACTTTCAGGGAGCGACTGTCGCAGCGCGAGCACTTTCCTCTGCACCAGGCTGGTTAGATGGTTTAAAAGACGAGACTTTACAGTCTGGAGTAGAGAGGCTTAAAGCTTACTTACAGAATACGGAGCCAGCACACGATTACGGCCGACTGATTTTCTTATGGACGGCGGCCCGCTATCCGGATTTGATCAGTGATGAGAAGAAACAGGCATTGATCGAGATGGTGATGCAGCATCAACGACCCGATGGGGGCTGGTCCATTCGTACTTTTGCAGCCCCTGAAGCCTGGGGGCGAGGAAATCGTGCAAAGAAGTTACGCGAAGAAACCGAATTTGATAAAACTGCTAATGCCTGGAAGAATCCAGCCAGTGATGGGCATCAGACGGGTTTGGCGATTCTTGTTTTACGCGAAAATGGTGTGCCCGCCAACGATCCACGGATTCAAAAAGGCATTCAATGGTTGCTGAAAAATCAACGCGAGTCGGGACGCTGGTGGACAAGGTCACTTAACACCGACCGCTGGCATTTCATTACTTATAGTGGAACTTTTTATCCCTTGCAGGCGCTCAAACAGTGTAATGTCTTACCGACATTGAAACAAACAACGGCGAGATGATTTACCTGTATTAGCTGATCAAACCTGCAATTACTTTTGGTTCGCTTTCCATTTTTTAAACTGGGTAGAATTCGTAAATTTGGTATAGTTGTCCAATTCACTGAGATCGAGATCTTCATATGAAAAACCAAATTTCGATTTCAAGATGTCCAGATATTTGATGGTTTGATCGAAGTTGCTTTGCATTACGGAAATATTGATGAGATGCATATAGGGTTGTAATAAGTTCGGTTCAATTTCGCTTGCTTTTCCCGCGTATTTCCCTGCCAAGACGATGTCACCCATTTCGATCAGGATGCCTGCTCGTAAAGAGTAAAGGTAAGGGTCGACGATTTTGATTGAGGCATTTAAGCGATCAAGACACTCCAAAGCTGAGGCATAATCGCCCATTAATACAAAGTAATCGATGCTTAACAATTCTGCGGTTGAATCACCCGGATGGTATTTACGGAACACATTCAAGACTTGCAGATATTTTTTGTGATTCTCTTTTTCGATGGTATCTTGAGCCAGTCTCAATAAAACGGTTTTTCTTCCTTTATACTGCTTGGAAAGTTGCTGATAGGCTTGAAAGGGATCGCCTTTTCCTGAGGAGAGGTTTAGAAAGTCGTATAATTTTTTTTGCTCTTGAATGCGGCTTTTTTCTTCAGCATTCAGTTTGTTTTGAACATTTAATTGTGCTTTCTGGATTTCCGGTATTAAAGACCATTTGATCGTTTGCGAGAGCAATTCACCGGTAGAAAAGCTATCGATGTCAATAATCTTTAAATTGCCAGATTGATGTTTTTCAATAATCAAGGCGTGGTAGTCCAAACTCCAGTCTGGTCTAAGAAAGCGGAAAATGACTTTGTACTGATTCTGCTCTTTTCTCATAGTTAAAAAGCGATAATCAGCTCCATTAGCAATTTCAGCCAGCAATTCGCTATCAATCCCCTGGTTAGTTCCATCATAAGTTGCTTGTAGTTGCTGGCGGATCGGTTTCATAGATTGCTGGACGGCTGGATTCTGTTCGAATTCAGCGAGTGTCCTATTTATAAATGTTTGCCAGTCGAATAATTCACGGAATTTTACTGCGTCCTGAGAACGTACTGTCTGTTGGATCTGCTTGCCAAATGCCTGCAATTCTGTCGGAGTCATCGGTTGTGAATTACGATTTCCATTCGTCTGAGCCATCACATTTTGTTGCAAGCATAGACAGACCGTTAAAATAGTGAGATTGAGTGAAATTTGCCGAAAAACAATTCGTTTGAGATAATGATCCATCATAATAACTCTCGATTTTCTGAGGAAATTGCATTCAAGAATGTGTACTGATGTTTTATTCTTGTTTCGCAATATAAAAATATCACTTCTGATATCGACTGTTCCGTCCCCTGTAGCTTGACAGTTGTTTTAAAAATTGCATAGTATGTTCGATTCCTGTCAGAAAAGCTGGTAAGAGAGATCTCCGTGCGCTTACAGGATCAGTAGTTTACGGTAAGTTGTTTTTCTCGTATAGTTTATGCTAAGTCAGATGTTTTAAGGCGGTCTTTTTCATGGCAGTTCCTAAAAGGCGGATGTCGAAATCTAATTCTCGTAAGAGACGCAGTCATAATAGTATTAAGGTTTCCAAACCAACATACTGTCCACAATGTGGAACAGCGTCACCTTCACATGCCATTTGCCCTCATTGTGGTTTCTATCAAGGGCGTACCATCGTTGATACTGAGGATTAAGCATCAATGCGGATTGCACTGGATGCAATGGGGGGGGATTTCGCCCCCGAACCTAATATTACTGGCGCAATCGCAGCGTTACAGGCGGATCCTGCACTGAATGTCGTGCTTGTTGGACCGCAAGATCAAATCGATTCTCAGATCGAAGCTTCCGGCTACTGCGGAGATCGTTTGTCGGTAGCCCATGCGACTCAGGTTGTGGGCATGGAAGAAAAGCCCACCGACGCAATGCGTCAAAAACCTGACAGCTCTATTTCGATCTGTTGGAAAATGATGGCAGCTCGCGAAGTGGATGCCGTCGTCAGTGCTGGAAATACCGGGGCTGTGGTAGCTTCGGGTTTAAAAACACGGTTGTTTTTGAAGGACGTCAAACGACCCGGAATTGCAGTCACTTTGCCTACGATAGCAGGTCATGCCGTATTGATGGATGTGGGGGCGAACCCTTCAGCGCGTCCATCCCATCTCTATCAATACGCGATTATGGGCGAAATTTATGCGCGCGAAGTACTGGGAGTCGAAGTTCCTAAGATCGGGTTGATCAATATCGGCAGCGAAGATGGTAAAGGAAACGATCTTTACCGTGATACTTACCGCTTATTGAGTGAGGGACCTCTCAAGGATAATTTCGTCGGAAATGTTGAAGGTCGAGGGCTCTATCAAGGAGAGGCTGACGTTCTCATCTGTGAAGGTTTTGTGGGTAATGTTGTATTAAAGGTCAGTGAAGGAATGGCTGATTTTCTAATGCAAGAGGCTTCAAAGCAGATATTAGGTAGCCTTGATACAGAACGTGATCAGGCTAAACGGGCGTTTATGGATATGGGGAAGCGATATCGTTACCACGAAACAGGTGGGGCTCCTTTACTCGGAATTGACGGTATTTGTATTATTTGCCATGGATCCAGTGATGCTCAGTCGATTTCGAATGCTTTGAAGGGGAGTGCCACATTTAAGGATCGTGGCATCAATTCACAGATTGCCGAGCATCTGGCTCAAAAGCCTGTAGCATAACTCGGCATTCTTAACGTTTTTAGCAGTATAGATCATAGAGGGATCGACCAGTGAGCAGAATCGCTTTTTTGTTTCCCGGACAGGGTGCTCAGCATGTCGGTATGGGCAAGACGATTGTCGAAAAATATCCGGCTGCTCAGGAACTTTTTAATCGTGCCGCTGAAATTCTTCAATACGATTTAGCTAAGCTCTGTTTTGAAGGTCCCAGTGAAGAATTGGACTCAACGGTTGTTAGTCAGCCTGCTTTGTTTGTGACCAGCCTTGCGGCTTTAGAAATGCTCCGGGCTGATTCTCCCGACAAAGTCTTAGCTTGTGAAATGGCAGCGGGTCTAAGTTTGGGAGAGTATACAGCACTAGTCTTTGCTGGTGCGATGACTTTTGAAGATGGATTGCGTGTTGTACAACGACGTGGTGAAGCGATGCAGGCAGCTGCAGATGCAAATCCTTCTGGAATGGTCAGTATTCTGCTTCTCGATCGAGAAAAGGTGGTTGAAATTTGTGAAGCCGCTTCCTCTGTTGGAAAGATCTGGGTTGCTAATTACCTGTGCCCTGGAAATATTGTACTTTCTGGTGAAAACAGTGCCTGTGAACGGGCAGCCGAGTTGGCCGAACAAGAGGGAGGCCGTGCAATTCCTTTGGCAGTAGCAGGTGCATTTCATACAGAGATTATGAAACCTGCCGATAGTCAGTTATCGGAGGCGCTGGGAGGAGTCGGGCTTAAAAAGCCGGAAATTCCTGTTATTTCAAATGTGGATGCTGAAATTCATGAAGATCCAGACGAAATACGCGAATTGCTGATAAGACAAGTGATTAGCCCTGTTTTGTGGGAAGACTCAATTCGTAAGATGCTAGATAATGGTTTCGATGAGTTTTATGAAATCGGTCCCGGTAAGGTCCTCAAGGGATTGATGAAACGCATCAATCGGAAAATAACCTGCGAAACCGTGAATGATTCCTGAATCGTATGGACGATTGCCTGTGGCTGGACTGCGGAACTGTATGTCAGAGGGCAGAGAAATTATTTCGTATATTTTGTCCAGTGACTCAGAGCTTGATCTAATCTATCGATCTGTGCTACAACAACTTACAACGATCACTGAAAGAATATTCAAGAGAACCTAAAATCGTATGTTCTCAGACTGGAAATATAACTCTGCTCAAATTATGAGATAACTTTGGTGGAGTAGACAAGACTAATAATTCTTGTCCCATTTTAAGGTTTACATAATTAGGGAAACTGGATATATCATCGCTACAGCTATTAGCGAATACATCCAAGTTGGTTTGGTAAAGATGTTTCCAGCCATACTTAAGATTAAGAATCACTAAGACGGTGAAGGAGAAAAAGAGTGTCAATCGAAGAAAAAGTGGTTGGTATCGTTAGCGAACAGTTGGGCCATCCAAAAGAAGATATTACTCTGGACAGTAAATTTATCGATGACTTAAAGGCTGACTCACTAGACATCGTTGAACTCGTTATGGAATTTGAAGACGAGTTTGATGTCACGATTCCCGATGATGATTATGACAAAATTAAAACAGTAGGCGATGTTGTTGGATATATTACTGAGAAAGCCAGTTAATTAGAGGCAATCATTTCTCAGCGCTCTTGTCCAGTTGTTTTGATTTTATAGTGTCCTGTCTTTTCATTGTAGGAAGTGTTCTCGAATGCGCAGGAGAGTCGTCGTTACCGGGGTGTCTGTTGTAACGGCTTTGGGTTTAGATGTCTCAGAGTTTTGGGACAAAATATGCGCGGGTAAAAGTGGAATTGGTCCCGTGGAGCGCTTTGATTGTTCCGATTACAAAGTGCGCTTCGGTGGCGAAGTCAAAGATTTTGATGCTACTGAATATACTAATCTCACGGCGAAAGATCTGAAACGTGTTGATCGTTTTGTACAATTCGGTCTTGTTGGCGCTCATATTGCTTACCGACAGGCACAATTGGAAGATTTTGATAGTGATCCCTATCGCAGGGGGGTTCTGGTAGGGAGTGGGATTGGTGGTCTGAACGAAATCGAAAATCAGCACGATCGTCTTTATAACCAGGGTCCAACCCGAGTTTCGCCGTTTATGATTCCCAAGCTGATGGTCAATGCCGCCAGTGGAAATATTTCGGTGACTTATAAATTAAAAGGGCCGAACAGCGCTGTTGCTACGGCCTGTGCATCTGCGACAAATGCGATTGGAGATGCATTTAAGTTAATTCAAAATGACGTTGCGGATATTATGGTAACGGGTGGCAGCGAAGCGGCTGTGACGCCGATGGGGCTTTCTGGCTTTGCTCGCATGAATGCGCTTTCGACTCGTAATGATGATCCACAGTCTGCCAGCCGTCCTTTTGATCGTGATCGAGATGGTTTTGTGATAGCTGAAGGGGCTGGCATTATTGTACTTGAAGAGTACGAACATGCCAAAAAACGTGGCATTCCCATCCTGGCGGAAGTCATAGGTTATGGAATGTCGGCTGATGGTTCGCATATGACGGCTCCTGATCCCGAAGGTCGTGGGGCAGGGCGTGCTATGCAGAATGCGATTAGAGATGCTGGTATCAATAACGAAGATATCGACTACATCAATACACACGGGACAAGCACTCCTTTGGGCGATGTTGCAGAAACTGCAGCCATTAATACTGTTTTCGGCGCGCATGTAAAAAAGATGCCTGTTTCCAGTACCAAAGGTCATTTAGGTCATTTGTTAGGTGCGTCAGGTGGGGTTGAGTTTGTTGTCGCTGTCAAAGCGCTGCAAGAACAGACTGCTCCTCCTACGGTTAACCTAGATGAACCTGATGAAAAATGTAATCTCGACTACATTCCTCAAGAGCCGCGTGAGATGAAAATTAATCGAATATTGAAGAATAGTTTTGGATTCGGCGGGCATAATGCGTGTTTAGTTCTTCAAAACGCACCATAGATGGCTATTGCTTTTAAGTGTGCTGGGTCAGTGATCACATGATTCTTGATGTCGGTTGTCTTCAGGCCTTCTCCGAGTAAGGTGAATTTTCCCGAATTATTCTGTATCTCGTTATTGCTTCAGGGTTGAAAATCAGGCCTCGATTGTCTTAGCTATCCCATGTCATCAGTTGCTTGAGGATGTATGAATAGTGTATACATGTTTGATTTTACTGCTTTCTTGGGTTCAGGCAGGAGGTCAGACAGCGAAGGGGTAACTCCACAAATTCTACTTTTTTAGCTATGATATATGGGTCAGTGGATTCTCGTACCGAAATAGGCCAGGGTCTTGCCTGCAGGGAATTATTTTCTACGATGATGGTACGTTAATCATAAATGGCTGACGCGAAGTGTAAGCGGGACTTTCTAAAGAGATTCAAATGAATACGGAATCACAACCACGAATTCTGATAACAGGAATGGGCATCCTCAGTCCCATTGGGGTTGGAGTAGAAGCCTTTCAGGATAGTTTGCTGTCTGGAAAATCGGGTATCAAAAAATCGGAATTGTACTCTTACTTGGCAGTGCCAGATATTGGTGTTGGCGAAGTTTCAGATTTCACTGAATCTTCTGCAAAGAAGCAATATCTTAAAAAGCAGCGAAAAAGTATCAAGGTGATGTGCCGTGAGATCCAAATGGGTGTCGCTTCCGCTAATTTAGCAATGGAAGATTCTGAATTGGATCTAAGCACGATTGATAGTGAGCGTTTTGGGATCGAATTTGGGGCAAACTTAATGTTGAGCCCACCGTCTGTACTTTACGGGGCCTGTATGGCGAGTACTGAGGGGACTGAGTTCAAATATGATCATTGGGGTGCTGACGGGCTACCTAAGATGGAGCCGCTCTGGTTATTGAAGTACCTCCCCAATATGCCAGCCTGCCACATCGGTATTATCATTGATGCTCGTGGACCTAATAATTCGATCACTCAGGCTGAAGCGTCCGGGAACCTGGTGCTTGGGGAAGCACAACGCGTCATTGAACGTGGGTGGGCTGACGTCATGATTGCAGGTGTAACAGGGACGCGTGTGCATGAAGTAAAATCGATTCATGCTAAGTTCTGGGACCAGTTAGCAGATTCGCCTGCCGAGTATTCAAAACGATCTCGACCGTTTGACAAAGGACGAACGGGTCAGGTTGTTGGCGAGGCCGCTTGTTCACTGCTGCTTGAAGAAAAATCACATGCTGAAAAGCGTGGTGCAAAAATCTGGGGTGAGCTCTTGGGAACAGGTGCCTCTTGTGTGCTTAAGCCGAGTGGAGAGCCAGATGTCAGAACAGCCATTACGAACTCGATTAAAGCTGCTTTAAATAGAGCTGGAGTTCAGCCTGATGATATTGGACACATTAATGCTCATGGTCTTGGTGACACTGTCTTTGATGTGAAGGAGTTTCAGGCGATTCAGGATGTCTTTGGTGACAAAGCAACAGAAATTCCAGTAACGGCACTTAAGAGCTATTTTGGAAATTCTGGTTCTGCTTGTGGAATCGTTGAAGCCAGTGGTTCGCTGGTAGCTTTGAAGCAGGGGCTCATTCCTGCCACACTGAATTACGAAGAACCGGATCCTGATTGTCCATTAAATGTCGTTCGAAATGAACCACTGGCAACGAATAATAAGCTGTTCTTAAAAATTAGCACAACAACATGTGGTCAAGCCAGTGCCTCAGTGATTTGCGGCGCCTGAATTTGCTAGCATTAAATTATGAAATACATAGCCTTGGAAAATCTTTCCGAGGCTATGTTTATTTAGAACTTCTTTAATGCAAACTGTGCACCACGATATGCAGACAAGTTTTTCATGTTTGTGTTGAGAGCCTGCTGGAAATTCTGAGTTGCTGCTGCACTGTTCCCCGACATCAATGCTTTTTGCCCAATGAAGTAATATGCTTCGCATGTTTGGGCTTTTGCCCGTTGCGGGTCTTTGGGATCAATTGATTTTAGCAGCTCAGTTTCAGAGATTTTACCCATTAAAAAGGCGAGAAGCGTATCAACGGAATCTCGAGTTTCCGGTCTTTTGGCCAGGATCGATTGGAATTTCGTATCGGCTGCTGCCTTTTGATTGCTGCGTACCATTGCAGTGTAAATCCAAGGGTCTAATACTTTCATTTGTTGTGGAGCCAGTTGTGCAGCCTGATTAAACTCCACTAGTGCTTCGGGAAAATTCTGACTGAAGAAGTAAGAAAATCCTAAGTCAGAGCGTAATGCTGCATTCGATGGATCCAGTTTTACTGCCTGTTTCTGGTCCTCAATTGCTTGAGTGATTTTTCCTTGCAGAAGTCTGGCCTCACCCCGCATACCCAGAACAAACGGTTGGTTGGGGACAATCGACAATGATTGTGTCAGGTCTGATTCAGCCGTTTGAGGTTTGCCTCCTTCCAAGTATGCAAAGCCCCGGTTGGTGATAGCATGATGGTATTTCGGGTCGATTTGGATTGCTCGAGAAAAGTCATTAATTGCTTCCTGGATTTTTCCTTGCTGTTGATAAAACATAGCGCGATTATTGTAAACGACGGGAGAATTGGGTTGCTTTTGAATCACCTGGTTGAAGCTGGCCAATGCCATTTCATTGTTTCCTGCCAAAGCATAGGCATCAGGTAGTGCTAATAAGGCGGCGATATGATTTGGAGAAAGTTTGATTGTTTCAGTAAAATCTTTTGCAGCTTCCTGAGGTCGATTGAGCGGCAAATAGATCATTCCCCTCTGGTAGTGGAAATTAGCTCGTTCTTCGGGGGTCAGATTCGGGCGTGCCAGGATTTGATTTGCAACGTTCAGAGCTGTCTCAGCATGGCTTTTTTTGTTTTCCATCACCGCCAGGTTCATCATCCCATATAGATAGGGGAGGTAGTAGTTGACATTTTTGTTCTGGCTGAAGCGGATGGCTTCGCGTGCATCGCCTACCCCATCTCTAATGGTTTTTGTGTTTCCCTCTGCTCTTCCTAGTTCGACTCGGGCGCTAGCCCGAAGATAGTAGGCGACATCGTCATTGGGCTTTTGTTGTAAAACTTGTGAGGCCAATTCAATTGATTTTGCGAAATCCCCTTTTCGCTGAGCTTGATCGGCTTGCATCTTTTGTTGTGCAAATGGGTCATTTGAATTCTGTAGCTGTGCAGTCGCAGTGAATGGAACTCCAAAGCAAATCAACAACAGAGGGAATATACGAGACATTTTGGGGGTGTCCTTTGGAAAGTGAGTGTCTGTTCTCATATTAACAAGCTGAGTTAAGCGTGAATAAGTATCACTACAGTCGTGATTTCGTCACAATACTATAGTAGTTTTCATCTTCGATGGAGATCAATCTTTGTACAAGGAATAGAAATCGTACAAATTGATCCTATCAAAAGTTTACTCAAGACTTTCTTTGATTGAGGGCGTGTGTAAATGTGTTCATTTTGTGCTGATATAATTTCATTCTGGGATTTATGAACTAAGTCGTTGTGAAATAGTTGGCTGCGGTGCTTGACATCTCAACCTGAGGAGATTAATTTCACCTGATAACAGAGTATTCTGCTTAAGGGTACTTTGTGCGCAATTGTTTTGCATACTGGCGTTCAGTATGTGGGTATGTTTGCAAGGGATCGAGCTAGTCAACTTGACTGCTGCTTCTTTGTGATGAATCGTCATTCGTAAACTCGAATGGAGTCCTCTGATATGTAGGCTGGTTGGAATTCGAGCATTTGCTCACCAATCCGATGGTCGTGTTTGTTGTATTGGAAACAACATCGCGGCTCTGCCAGGCTGTCGTTTTGCGATGGTGCAGGTAGTCATAAAGTGGGCATGTTCCCGCTTTTTTTTGTTAATAGTGATATCTTGAAAGTTGAATTTCTGTGATATCTAACAATCAATATAAATAGATTTGGCCGAATTAGGTCTTGGTTGAGTAGTTTTCGAGTCAGTTGGTTCACATCAACTGTCGAATGAAGGAAACACATTATGGACGGTAAGGAAGTTCTTCGGATTGTTGATGCCATTCAACGCGATAAAAGCATTGATAAAGAAATCGTGTTTGGTGGGATTGAACAGGCCATCTTATCCGCTGCGCGCAGGCATTTTGGGGATGATCACGAACTGACAGTTGAAATTGATCGTGATTCTGGTGAGCCGACCGTATATTGTGATTCTGAAGAGTTAGCTCAAGACATTCTTGGTGAAATTCTGGGGCGTGTTGCTGCTCAAACTGCTAAGCAGGTAATGATTCAAAAAATCCGTGAAGCAGAACGTGATTCGGTATTTGATGAATACTTGGAAATGCAACACCAGTCGGTTTCGGGCACTGTATCCCGTGTCGAAGGGGGAGCAGTGCTTATCAACTTGGGGAAGATCGAAGGTATTCTTCCTCGTGGTGAACAGATTCCTGGCGAATCGTTTCGAGTTGGTGATCGCGTGCGGGCAATTGTTCTGGATGTTCGCAAGGCGGGAAGTCGTGTTAAAGTGATTCTTTCCCGAACACACCCGGATATGGTGCGTCGATTATTTGAACTGGAAATTCCTGAAGTCTCAGATCGTATTATTGATGTTCGTTCTTTGGCACGCGAGGCTGGTTACCGGTCAAAAGTTGCTGTTTCCTGTATTGATAGCAGTATTGATTGTGTTGGCGCTTGTGTTGGTATGCGGGGAGCCCGGATTAAGAATATTGTGGATGAGCTTGCTGGTGAGCGCATTGATATTGTTCGTTGGAATGATTCGCTTCAGGTATTGGTTCCCAATTCACTGCAACCAGCCGAAGTAGAAGACGTCATTTTGTGTCCCATGTTGGGGCGTGTGATTGTACTCGTGCGTGATGATCAACTTCCTCTGGCCATTGGTAGAAAAGGACAGAATGTGCGTCTGGCGTCTAAACTGGTCGGCTGGGACATCGAAGTGATGACTCAAGCTGAGTTAGACGAACAGTTAGATAAAACAGTAGAAGCTTTCTCTTCGATTCCTGGAGTCTCTGAAGAATTGGCTGAGAGTTTAGTCTCACAAGGATTCTTTAGTTACTATGATTTATCTGTGATTGAACCTGACCAGTTAGCTGAGTTGGGAGGTCTTACAGCTGAGCAGTGTGAACAGATTGTTGAAGTAGCTGATCGTGAAAGCGAGCGTGTCGAGGCAGAAGAAGATGCGATGCGTGCCGCGAAGAAAGAGCATCCAGTTGCTGCCAACGAAGTAGAAGCTACGACAGAAATAGAAAATGTGCCAGTAAGTGCCTCTACAGAGACTGATGCGACTGACGCGATAGAAAGTCAAGAACCAGAGAATCTTGAAGCTGACGATACTGCAGAAACATCTGCTGAAGAAGACGTCAACGCTTCAGAGATAACGACAAGTTTAGAAGAAGAAACTGGTTCAGATCAAGAACCGGTCAATGTTGAAAAGACAACGGAAGATTCTACAGAAAAGCAGGATTAAATCGTTTTATTACGAGTAAGTGTTATGGGGTAATTGCCCCATCAAGCAATGCGTTTCAGTTCGTTTTTGTTTTGAAAACGTTTTGCAGAATTGTTCACGGGAGAAGGGCTGTTGAAGATTCGTATTTTTGCTCTTGCAAAAGAGTTGGGAATGGACAGCAAAGTGCTGATCGATGAATGTAACCAAGCTGGGGTGAAGCTGAAAAACTCCGCTTTGGCCAGCATTACGCCCGAAGAACGTGACATTGTTATTGAATATTTGAACAAGAATAAACAGCCTTCTGATAGTCCATCTGCAGATGTGGAAGACCAGGCAACTCTGACCCCTCAACGGGAACAGACAAAGTTGCGAACGATCAAGGCGATGACATCTCGTTCTCAACCTTCTCGTTCTGTATCACAAAAATCAGTCTCAAAGGAAAAAAATACAGAAGAGCGTTCGAGTCAGCAGGAAGACAAACCGAGTGTAGAGACTCATGAAACGGAGGAAGAGCCAGAAACAGCTGTAGTTGAAGGGGCGTCTTCTGAGCTTGATCAGCCTGAAGATGCCCAAGCTCGACCTGATTCTATACAACGTATGGCGGGCGGACGTTCGTCGAAAGAAGATAACGGCGAAGGGGATGATCAAGCTCTTAGCCGTGATGACTATGTTCCTGCTGGGGGAGCGGCTCCCTCTTCCACCATACGTGAAATGAAACCTCGAGGATCTACACGTTCTGGGAAACAACAATCCAAAGCAAAATCTAAATCAGCATTGCCTACAGTAGCTGCTCCTCCTGCCTACAAACAACCTGTGATTCCCAAAGCAAAGAAAAAAGAAGAGAAGGCGCAAAAACCTGAGGTTCGTTTGACTGCTGATATTCTAGAGCAGAAGAGTCCGCTGGCTGCACATCTGGCACAACATACAGAACAGAAAAAGCGAGACAAAGATCGCGATCCACAGGATGAGGATTCTAAGCAACGTCGTGGAAGTATTAGTCTGGTCGAAGCACGAAAACAGCGTCGTGAACAGCGTAAAGAAGGCCGTCGCGTCTTTGCTCCTGATGGAACGGAACAGCAGGAAACAGTGGGGCGTCGTCCCCGTCGCACAAAGCGGAAACAGGATTCTAGTAATATTGTTCACAAGACAGAAGCAGAGGTAGAATTGCCTATCACTGTCCGCAGTCTATCGGAAGCAATGGGGCGTCCTGCAAAAGCCATCATGTCAATTATGTTTAAAGAATTTGGTGAGATGGTAACCATCAACCAAATCATTGAAGAAGAGACTGCTTTAGCTGTGGCATTAGAATTAGGCGTGGATCTGACCTTCAAAAGGCAAAAAGGAATTGAGGAGACAGTCAATGAGATTATTGAGCAGGAAGATGCTTCAGAAGATCTCATTACACGCCCTCCTATTATTACGGTATTAGGACATGTTGACCATGGTAAGACAACTCTAGTTGATTCTCTTCGAAATTCCAAAGTGGTAGAAGGTGAAGCCGGTGGAATTACTCAGCATATCGCAGCGTATCAAGTCGAGCATAATAACCATAAACTGACATTTGTAGATACACCCGGGCACGCTGCTTTTAGTGAAATGCGTTCTCGTGGTGCGAACGTTACTGATATGGTTGTGCTGGTTGTTGCAGCTGATGATGGGGTGATGCCTCAAACTGCTGAAAGTATTAGCCATGTCAAAGCATCTGGCGTGCCGATGGTAGTTGCCATGAATAAGATTGATCTACCAGAAATTAACGAACAAAAAGTATTGACAGATCTTGCCGCACAAGACGTGCTTCCCTCGGAGTGGGGAGGGGAAACCGAAGTTGTTCGTGTATCAGCTTTGAATGGCACTGGTTTAGACAACTTGCTGGAAACGTTATTACTAACAGCGGAATTACATGAACTTAAGGCCAACCCAAATCGACCTGCTGTAGGCGTATGTCTGGAAGGTTTCCGAGATGAAGGTCGTGGCTCGGTTGCCTGGTTAATCGTCCAAAAAGGGACGTTACGTATTGGTGATGCTGTAGTCTGTGGAAAGTCCTATGGATATATTCGTGCCATGTACGATGACAGGGACCAACAACTGGAAGAGGCACCACCTTCATTACCTGTAAAAGTAACCGGTTTGGATAGTGTACCTGGAGCAGGTGATCATTTTGCTGTATTGTCTGATATTGAACAGGCTAGGGAACTGGCCGAAGAAAGGCGTCATGAGGGACGAACTGATACTTTGGCAAGGCACAGTGGTGGCCCACGAACACTCGATGACATTATGGGTTCTGTTCGCGAAGGAGAAATTGAAGATCTATCACTGATCATCAAGGCAGATACACCGGGATCTTTAGAGGCGATCCGTAGCGAAATTAGTAAATTCGAACATCCCGAAGTACGGGTGAAAATTTTGCATGAAGGGGTAGGAGGCGTCAACGAAAGTGATGTTTATTTGGCGACGGCATCCGATGCCATTATTATTGCATTTCATGTGGTTGCTGAAGATCGGGCGAAAAATCTAGCGGTCCAGGAAGGTGTTGAAATTCGTCGTTATAGTATTATTTACGAAGTCGTAGATGATATCAGACAATCACTCGAAGGCTTGTTACGACCTGAACTGGTGCAAGAGCAAACAGGTCGTGCATTGGTTTTGCAGACGTTTTCAATCAGTCGTTTTGGAAAAATTGCAGGCTGCCGTGTTCTCAATGGAACAATAAATCGAAATGACAGAGTGCATGTGATACGCGACCAGAAGATCCTCAATCAGTACCCCATTGCATCATTAAAGAGAGAAAAGGATGATACTAAGGAAGTTCGCGAAGGTATGGAATGTGGGATTTTGTTAGCCGGGTTTAATGATATTAAAGAGGGGGACTTGCTGGAGGCATTCCGGATTAACGAAGTGAAACGAACTCTCGATTCTACTTCTTAAATATTAGTAGAATTGAGCCGAACCGAATAGTGAATGCTCGCGGGGACTGAATGACATCACGTCGATTAGCAAAAATCGCTCAGGCGATATTAGAAACAGTTAGTACAACGATTCTGCTGCATTTACGCGATCCTCGCATTCAGAATGTAACAGTTTTGCATGTTGATGTCGCACCGGATGTGCAGTCAGCCAAGATCTACATTTCGATCATGGGGGATGAAAAAACGCAAGCACTTTGTTTACATGGATTGGAATCAGCAAAAGGGTTTATTCAGTCCAAAATTGCTGATCGAATTCAAACCCGATATACACCTGTGATCAAATTTGTTTTGGATTCCGCTGTGAAAGATTCGGTAGAAGCACTTCGTATTTTAGATGAACTACAGGTTGAGAGAGAAGCGGAAGAGTTGACGAAGGGGGCCTCAGAGCAAGATGATCAAATCACTGAAGAAGGATCTCATGTGGATTAGTTGGTGAAATTTCCGTATATGAAAGAGTTGTTTTCGTTACTTTCCATTTGAACTATCTCAAATATTGTTTAGACAAATATGGTTGCCAAAAAAATTTCAACATCAGATAAACAGGCTATTTGTAAGAAGCTGATCACTCTGCTTAAGAAAAGGTATTCAGCGACGTTACCCAAGTATGATCGGCCTGTATTGGAAACAATGTTACACGCCATTTGTCTGGAGAATACAACGAATTCACAGGCTGATGAAATGTTTGATTCACTTCTGGAAGGTTTTCATGATTTGAATGAAATTCGAGTCAGCACGATTTCCGAATTAGAAGCGGTGTTTTCATCAGACATTGATGCGGAATGGAAGGCATATCGAATCAGATCAGTCTTACAATATGTGTTCGACAAAGAATTTTGTTTTGACTTAGAGTTATTGAGAAAGAAGACGTTAGAGCAGGCACAAAAGCAATTAACGAGAATGAAAGCTTTGACCCCTTTTGTTCTCAATCATACTTTACAGGTAGTTTTGGGGAGCCATTCCGTACCGGCAGATGAGAAAATTTTAAATGCTACTAAATGGTTGGGGTTGCTATCTGTTGAGGAATCAATAGAAACAGCTAGCGATAGCTTAAAATCAAGTGTCCGTAAGACAGACGCTCCGTTATTCAGTCATTTATTACGATGTCTGGCGACAGATGAAGAACTTGCTGCTGACTTCAATTTAGTTAAGAATCCGTTGCCTGAAGAAGGCGTGGATCTAAAACAGGCCCCTGGTCGGCTGGAGGAATTATTTGCGAATCCACTTTCCAAACAGAAAAAAAGAGTGACAAGAAAGAAGAAGAAAGCGCCCACGAAAACGAAAAAAACAACTACAAAAGTGAAAAAGAAAGTACCCACCAAAGCTAAGAAAAAAGCAACCAAAAAAGTGACAAAAAAAACAGCCAAGAAAAAAGTTCCAGCAAAGCGAACTTCATCCAGAAAAAAAGTGACAAAAAAGAAATCCTCTTCTGCCAAAAAATGATCTGTTGGAATTTTAATTTCTTAACTTAGCTTGCCATTCGATTACTACTGACTGTCTTAATGCCGGTATTGTCCGTCAGTTCTGCTTTTCCCTGCCTAACATCTCGTATTTCCCTATACTAAAATAATGGAATCCACAGAAAGCAGACTTGGAGGAGCTGGGGAAGAGGCGTTACAATGGAAAGTCTCGATTCTTGTTCTTATTAGATGCAGCAATTCGTTTCGGGTAAAGAATAAGTAATCTCTGTTTCAGATAATGGAGCTTGAAGATGTGCGGTTTTCCGAAGATGGTAATCATTTTAGCTTGCCAGTTCATGTTGTTACCTGGTTTATTGGTATTTAACGCCTTAATTCCTCTTTCTGCCAAGATGCCCGATAAGAAAGAGGCAGCGAAACAGACACAAAAGCAGTCCACACCTAAAGTATTCTCTCTGGAAGAAGGGATTGCAGATGATGTTGTACTGCCCCTTACACCTCTCAAACCTCGCACTCCTGACGAGTTAAAAGAAGTCGACTCCGCTGCCTGGTATATGACAGGTCGTATGCGTGAGGCCCGTAATGATTTCATAGGAGCTTACGAAGCCTACAAGAAGGCCATGGAATTGAATCCCAATTCGGTCGAAATTTATCGAGTGTTAATCAGGTTGGCTTCAGGATTAGATAAGACTGACGAAGCGATTAAATACGCTCAGAAAGCGGTTGAACTTGATCCAGAAGATTATGAACTCATGCGAAAGCTGGGTTTACATATGGCAGGTCAGGGGCGTTTCGAAGAGGCAGTTACGTTTCTGAAAAAAGCATCTGATTCACCATCCATCGATAAAAAATCTGGTGTGTATGTAATTATCAAGCACGATCAGGCAAATCTCTATGAACGATTGGGGAAGAATGAGGAAGCGGCTCAGTGTTGGGAGGTTGTCTTCAATGCATTGTCGAATCCCGACCAATATACTTTTGAGTATAATTCTCGTTCTCAACTTGAAGCTAAGCAGGGGAAGCTCTTTGAGAGAATGGGGCAGTCTTTTCTTGAGACTGACCGACTGAAGCGCGCAGTCGAAGCATTCAACAAAGCAGCAGAGTCACAAAAAGGGCGACCTGGTGTCCTGAAATATCATCTGGCCCAGGTGTACTTTCGATCTAAACAGTACCAGAAAGCACTTAATGCATTACAAGTTTATTACGATGAGCAACTACAATCAAAAGGCCGTAAGGCTTATGAATTTCTTGCAGAAATATTAAAAGCACTGAATCGTTCAGATGAACTGATTCCTAAGCTGGAAAAACTGGCACAAAAGGATCGATTTAATCGCACGCTTCACTACTACCTGGCAGAACAATATGGAGCTCAAGGACGTTTTGACGAAGCAGAAAAAACATATTTGGATTCAATCGGTAAATCATCCGATTCGGAAGGTTTGGCTGGTTTGATTACTTTGTATCAAAAGAATCACAAATATGAGAAGCTGATTGCAACGCTATCCAAAGCTATCCAAACTGGAGATGGAATCCAGAAGATTCAATCGAATTTACAGGAGATGTCTAAAGATGAAAAGTTCGTAAGAGCCTTGATTGCTGAGGCACAAAAATTGAAAGCGAAAAATCCACCAGGGGTCGATGTCTTTTCTGGATTTATTATAGCAAAATTAGCAGCCGAAGCTCACCAAGATAAAGCAGCACGTGAGTTCTATCAGTTTGCGATGGACTCTGCAGAAAGGCACGCCAAACCACAAATTAGAGGTAATTGGACATTACTCATACTACAGGAATACAGCCAACTATTGAGAGAGGAAAATCAATATGGGGAGCTCTCGATGTTGTTGCAAAAGGCCGTCGAAAATCCTTTACTGGCACCGCAGCGCAATAACTTATTATATTTTTTGGCAGATGCACGTGAGCGCAATGGTGAAACAGAAGCAGCGCTCAAGGTGAATGCAGAAGCTCGACAGACAGCACCTAAGTTTCCGTTGCTAGATTACCAACATGCCTGGATCTATTATCATAATCGCGATTGGAAAAATGCAATCGTACAACTACAGAATTTTCTCAAGAAGTACCCAAGGCAGAAGGAACGGGTATATCAGGTTAAGATGATGCTTTCCAATGTCTACGTACAACAAGGTGATCTTGCTAAAGGGGAAGCAATTCTTGAAGAGATGCTTGCTGAAGATCCAGAAAACCCTTCTATCAATAATGACCTGGGCTATCTCTATGCTGACCAAGGCAAAAATCTGGAAAAAGCGGAAAAGATGATACGAATTGCTTTGAAGTCAGAGCCTAATAATATGGCTTATCTCGACAGTATGGGGTGGGTTTTATTTAAACGGCAAAAGTATGAAGAAGCGCTCGAATATCTTGAGAAAGCCAGTAAATTACCTGGGGGAGGAGACAGTACGATTCTAGATCATTTAGCAGACTGTTATCACAAACTGGGAAAAACGGAAAAAGCGAAGGAACTCTGGAAGTCGGCATTAGAGGAAGCACAAAAATCTTCTCCACCCGATGCAAAAATGATTGAACAGATTCAGCAAAAACTCGATCAATAATCATTTTTTTCAAGCTAGCGAATCTGATAATATCGCGTTAACTTATTTCTTGCCTGTGTTATTCTGACGCAGGTTAATCACTTTTATTCAACTGAGCGAATTTATAAATGGCAGGGCATTCACATTGGGCAAATATCGCCGCTAAGAAAGGGGTGATTGATAAAAAGCGGGGTAAACTGTTCGGCAAATTGAGCCGCGCGATTATCGTGGCGGCACAACATGGTGGGGGAGATCCTGCTATGAACTTAGCCTTGCGGTATGCAATTGATAAAGCCCGCAAAGCGAGTATGCCCAAGGAAAACATTGATCGCGCGGTGAAAAAAGGGTGTGGCGAGTTAACTGGAGAAAAATTTGAAGAGCTCGTCTATGAGGGATATGGTGCAGCCGGGGTGGCGGTGTTATGTGATATCCTGACTGAAAATCGTAACCGTACCGCTGGAGAGATCCGCAAGATTTTTGAAGTACACGGTGGTAATCTTGGCAGTACAGGCTGTGTTGCCTGGATGTTTGAGCGGAAAGGCCTTTTTCTGGTTCCCACAGAGAATGTCGTTGAAGATGAATTATTTGAGATCGCATTGGAAGCAGGAGCAGACGATGTCTCTGCCAATGGTGATGTCTTCGAAGTTACCTGTAGCGTCGAATCTTTCCAACACGTATCCGAGGAATTTGAAAACAGAAAAATTCCAACGAATCTGGCAGAAATTTCACGGATTCCAGCAAATACTGTCGATCTGGGGGTGAATGACGGTAAAAAAGTCCTCAAACTAATGGAAGCTTTAGAAGATCACGATGATGTGCAAAGTGTAACTGCGAACTTTAATATTCCGGATGAAATTATGGCTGAGGTCATAGCGGATTAAACAAAAATCTTGTTTTAAGGGGTGGAAACTTGACGATTGAATTCAGTTGCTCGCATTGCAATAAAGTCTTGAAAACTTCTGATGACAAAGCCGGTCGTCGAGCCAAATGCCCCCAATGTGGAGAACCGATCAGTGTGCCCATGCCAGAAGATGTCGCTGCTAGTGATGATGGGTTTGACGGTTTTGGTGAATTCGATAGTGAATCTCCTGTGAGTGAGGATCAGAGTTTCCTCGCGGATTCCCCGGTCAGGGAAGAGGACAGTTTTCTGAACCAAGAAACCATTGACTGTCCCATGTGCGGTGCTCCTGTTAGTGTTGGCGCTATAAAATGCGAGGCCTGTGGTGAGACCTTACAGGCTTCGGGCAGAAAAGGAGGCCGTTGGGAGCCACGCGTTTTCAGTATTGGTGAGGTTTTTTCTCGTACGTGGGAAGTATATAAAGCCAATTTAGGTATGGTTCTTGGAGTACCATTGCTGGCTGGATTAATTTACTTTATTGGAGCTTTTGCTATTGGCATCGTGGCAGCACTACTGGGAGTTGCCTTGGTTTCGATGGTGGGAGGAGACATGGCTCCTTTGGCTCAAATTCCAGTAGCACTTCTACAAAACATTTTAGTGTATGGAATTTTGTTCTACGTTCAGTTGGGAGGCCAGCTTACTTTTCTCAAGATTGTCCGTGGGGAGAATCCTGAATTGAACGTCATGTTTAGTTGTGGCCCTTTTCTCGGGCGCATGTTTCTTTGCTTTATTATCTATGGTATACTCACTTTTCTGGGGTTTTTATTGTTGATTATTCCCGGCATTATCGTAGCGCTTATGTTTTGGCCATACTCGTTTATTCTGGTTGATCGGAATTTACCTGGAATTGAATCATTCTCAGAAGCTCGGAAAGTGACAGCTGGTAATCTGCTGAATCTGTTTGGTCTGTCAATTTTGTTAGGTTTGATTACGATATTGGGGGCAGTGGTCACTTTGGGGATCGGTTTGATCTTCATCATTCCCTTTACTTACATGGCACAGACCGTTGCTTACGCTGAAATGACCAATCAATAAGCAGTATCATTACGCAAAAGCATCGGCAATTCTTAAGAGCTCTCTTGTCTGGGTTTTACGGCAAGGGAGTTCTTTTGCTATGATATCGGCAATTGAACAGGGGCTGAGCAGTTCCTTAACACTGTACATGAGAACTTGGACAATAGCATGGTTCGTGAGCCCGTCATTAAGGGGGAGGATGACCCGGAAGACGATTTTTCCGGGTCGGAAGATACTTGGCATACTGGCTATATGGCCGATGATGCAGAGTATGATGATGCGCTACGACCTCAAAGGCTTAGTGAGGTTGTTGGGCAAAGACAGGTTGTTGAACGATTAGAAGTTTTCCTCGACGCGACCAGAAAACGAAATGAGCCATTGGGGCATCTCTTACTGGATGGTCCACCCGGATTAGGAAAGACAACTCTTGCCTCTGTGTTGCCCAAAGAACTGGGAACTGAGTTACAAATTACTTCCGGACCTTCATTAAGTGCTCCCAAGGATCTGTTGCCTTTCTTGACAAATGCCAGTCATGGTTCGTTTTTATTTATTGATGAGATTCATCGTATGCCGGCGACAGTTGAGGAATTCATCTATCCCGCCATGGAAGACTTCCGGGTTGATATTACACTAGGCGAGGGTCTCAATGCCCGCACGGTCAATATGAAGTTGCAAAAATTCACAGTCATTGGTGCAACAACACGTAGTGGTATGTTAACAGCTCCATTACGCGACCGATTTGTACGCCGAGAACATTTGGATTTTTATGAAGACGATGAATTGATCGAAATTGTCCGGAGAAATTCGAAGAAGCTGCGGACTGAAATTTCTGATGATTCCGCGTTTGAGATAGCCAGACGCAGTCGCGGCACTCCGCGTAAAGCCAATAACCTTTTACGTTGGGCACGTGATTTTGCCACAAGTAAAGCTGATGGAAGGATCACAACCGAAGTTGTGAACCGTGCGTTTGAGATGTTAGAGATTGATCAGCTTGGTCTGGAACGACAAGACAGGCGCTATCTGGAAACTCTTATCAAAACATTTTCTGGCGGACCTGCCGGAGTTCAAGCACTTGGTCATAGTTTGAATATTCCTGCAGATACATTAGAAGATGAAGTTGAGCCATTTTTATTGCGATGCGGATTTATTCAACGTTCTCCCCGCGGCCGAGTCGTCACAATGTCAGCATTAGAACATCTCAAAATGTCGTTACCCGATTCGGGTAAACTATTCAGCTAAGACAGATCTTTTATTTTACAAAGCAAAACTATGAGTCCGTCGGTTTACTATGAATATGATGTGGTTGTCGTGGGAGCCGGGCATGCAGGCTGTGAAGCAGCATTGGCTGCAGCACGTTTAGGCGCAAAAACCGCACTCTTAACTATGAACTGCGATACCGTTGGTCAGATGAGTTGTAATCCTGCAATTGGAGGGGTTGCTAAGGGGCAAATTGTTCGTGAAATCGATGCCCTTGGTGGTGAGATGGGACGTGTGATCGATGAAACGGGAATTCAGTTTCGCATGCTCAATCTTTCTAAAGGTCCTGCTATGCATAGTCCACGTGCGCAAGCAGATAAAAAGGCCTATCAATTCTGCATGAAATGGAAGGTTGAGCAACAGGAAAATCTGACTCTCAGACAGGAAATGGTCAAGGGGCTGATTGTAGAACAGGATCGGATTTCGGGAGTGATAGTTCATGGCGACGCACAATATCATTGTCGTGCAGTGATTCTCACAACAGGAACATTCCTGCAGGCAATTATGCATACGGGAGAAGCTAAGACCAAAGGGGGCCGCGCTGGTGAAGGGACGACAGGAACTCTTTCAGATAGCCTGGTTCATCTTGGGTTTGAGCTTCAGCGTTTTAAAACAGGAACCCCTGCACGGTTGAACGGTCGTACGATTAACTTTTCAGTGCTCGATGAACAACCTGGAGATGAAGATCCCCAACCGTTTTCGTTTATGACAGAAAAAATAAATCAACCGCAAATGTCTTGTTATTTGACAGAGACGAATGACTACGTTCATAAGTTGATTAATGAAAATCTCGACCGAGCACCGATGTATTCTGGTCAGATCAATTCTACAGGGCCACGCTATTGTCCTTCGATCGAAGATAAAGTAGTACGTTTTGCAGAACGTGACTCTCATCAGATCTTTCTTGAACCAGAAGGGCGTTATACGAACGAGTATTACTGCAATGGTATTTCTACAAGTCTACCGCGTGACGTGCAAGACAAGATGATTCATTCTATACGAGGGCTGGAAAATACCGAGATTATGCGGTATGGCTATGCTGTTGAATATGATTTTGCGACTCCTACTCAGTTGAACCCAACCCTTGAAACGAAACAAGTAGAAGGCCTCTACTTTGCAGGCCAGCTTAATGGCACAACTGGTTATGAAGAAGCCGCTGGTCAAGGATTGTTAGCCGGGCTAAATGCGGCATTGAAAATTGCTCGCAAAGATGATTTTATTTTAGATCGGAATGAGGCTTATTTGGGAGTTCTGATTGACGATCTTGTTACGAAAGGAGTGGATGAGCCGTACCGCATGTTTACTTCTCGGGCAGAATTTCGTTTATTACTGAGACAGGATAACGCCGATCGTCGTATGACGCCTGTTGGTCGTCGTATTGGTTCTGTTTCTAACGAACGTTGGCAGAAATACCAAGCGTATGACACAGAACTCAAAAAGGCTGCCCAGTTTATTCAGAGCACTCGTTATCAAGGCAATACTTTGGAAGAGTGGCTTCGTCGTCAAGATATTGGTTGGACTCAAATTAGTGAGTTTGCACCAGCATTGGAGGACTTTCACTTCTCAGAACGTGCCATACAACAGACGCTGATTGAAGTGCAGTATGCTGGATATATCCGTCGTCAAACTGCCGAGATTGAGAAGCAGAAAAATGTTGAAGCACTGCACATACCTGACCATATTGATTACCAGGTTGTTCCTAATTTGCGTAATGAAGCCAAGGAAAAATTATCTCGAGTTAAACCCAGAAACGTGGGACAAGCAGGTAGAATCAGTGGCGTCACCCCGGCTGATTTAACAGTGCTGGTACTATATCTAAATAGCTCAAGTCGAATGGCGACTTAAATCCTTACAATTTAGCAGCATATTTCTGTTTGAAGCCTCCAGATATATCTGTTTTTTTTGATATGTTCAGGTGGGTCTTGAGAAAGTCTATCTGAATTTATAGTATGAAATAACTGGTCTAATTATGTGTAAGTGGTTACTTCGTATGTATTTATTTCAATTATTGGCTCAAGTCCCGGAATGCGTGTTGACCATATCGTCAGAATAGATACAATCGGAGTTATTGATAATACTGGTAAAGTCAAGCGGTATTGAAAGTTTTGGCGTTTGTATCTATGTAGGATACTTGTGACGTCTGGAAAATCAGTAGCGTTTGGCAAGTAAACGGGCCACATGACTGCACCTTGGAGGATGCGGTTTTTTATCAGTTTACTTGGATTCAGGTGAATAGATAAGAGGCTGATTATGGAGATGTCAGTTTCATGCAGAGGTAATGATGAACGGGTCATCGCTATCAATGCGCAGGGGCTCGGTTATTGCATGTTGTAATAACCTTAAAGCGCTTGGTCTTTCCTGCTCAATTGAGCGGGTCTTCAAAGGATGGATGAGCAATATGAAAACGGTTTTTACCACAGGCGAAGCCGCAAAGATTTGCAAAGTGAGTCAACAGACGATTATCCGCTGTTTTGATTCGGGCCAATTAAAAGGGTTTCGGGTGCCCGGTTCTCGCTTTCGCAGAATTCCGCGCGACGTCTTGTTTAAATTTATGAAGGACAACGGAATTCCTACCGATGCCTTGGAAAGCGGAAAGCGAAAAGCTTTAATTGTTGATGATGATGAAGAGCTGGTAGAGTTAATCCGAGATGTACTGGACGCCGATTCCCGGTTTGAGATTCGAGTTGCCAATAATGGCTTTGATGCTGGGATGATGGTGAAGGAATATCACCCTGATATTATTATTCTGGACGTTATGCTGCCGGACATTAACGGTAAGGAAGTTTGCCAGCGAGTTCGCTCTGACTCCTCTATGGATGATGTGAAAATTATCTGTATCAGCGGTATGGTTGAAGCAGACAAAATTGATGACCTGAAAGCTGCAGGTGCCAATGACTTCATGCAGAAGCCGTTTGAAGTAGAACAATTAGCAGACCGTGTTTGCACGCTTCTGAATCTGGAATCAGTTCACGCTGCCGGTTAATTTCGGGATCACACAATCATCAGTTTCATGATGGTCGGGTTTTATTCCGATCGTCATGAATTCTGTTGTATGGAGTATCAGATGTCGAGCGAAGCCGGTATCGTTGGTGGTCAATTACCGGATGCTTATTATAGACGTTTGTTTTCACTGGTTCCTGCGCGATCTCTGAGCTCCGTGATCAGCGAATTGTCTCTAGTCTGGTGTGAAGCAACGGCTGCTGAAGCAGTTTATCTTGCCGTTTTAGAGCGTGAGAACTTAAAATTATCTGCTGGTATTTTTAGATCTTCTGAAAATGAAGCTCATTGTTTTAATACTGATAGCATAGAGCTCTCAAAAGATCGTCCGATTACAGAGCAGACTCAATCTGTATTTGAACAAGGGCAGTTATTGAGTCAGATTTCCGAAACAGCATTCGATTATTTTTCATTTTCATGTGATCAAGCTGAGATTGCAGGAGTCTATGTTTTTTCTTCAACGAAATTAACAGATGAGGTTCCTGTTATTTCACAGTTGATAAATTTGAGTCAGCGATTGTTATCTCAAGCATTGGAACAAAGACTACAGAATTATTCTGCTTTAAAAAGTGGAAATCTTCCTGAGCCGAATCAGAATTTAAGCTTCGGACAAAAAATTGTACCCAGTTCAGATAAGCTGGAAGCGATGGCTGAATTTGCAGCCGGCGCCGGACATGAGATTAACAATCCCGTTGCTACGATTGTAGGGCGTGTGCAGATGCTGCTCAAAGAGGAGACAGACCCACAGCGCAGACAGTCTCTGGCAACAATTGGAGGGCAAGCTTACCGCATTCGGGATATGATTGGCGATGCAATGTTATTCGCTCGACCGCCTGCGCCTCACCCCGTTTCACTCAATTTGCAAGAAATGACTCAGGAAGTTTTAAACAGTTTGAACGAAAAAATTTCCAAAGCTGGCGTTGATGTTTCTATAAAGCTTTCGAGTTTGCTTGCAATCTGGGCTGATGAAGTTCAGTGGAAGGTCGTTCTCAGTAATTTGATTCTAAACAGCTTGCAGGTTCTTAAAACTGGTGATTGTATTGAGATTTCTGCAGAGGAAATGACACAAAATTCGATTCGTATTATGCATATCCGAGTCGTTGATGACGGTCCGGGGTTAACAGAACAAGAGAAAGAGCATTTGTTTGATCCATTCTTTTCTGCAAGACAAGCCGGTCGGGGGTTAGGATTTGGCTTATCGAAGTGTTGGCGAATCATTTCGCTTCATGGTGGATCAATAGAGGCGGAAGTGAATGCAGACCGAGGAATGACATTTCATCTTTACTGGCCAATTGAAGGTCCGAAAGAATAATGGCTTCATTAAGTAACAAAAGGCTTAAAGGGATATAAATCAAGCGACTTTCTCCAAATCATCGCTTGCAGATCAGACAGGGATCGGTTTCAATATAGCCAGCAGGACGTTTGGAAACTATGATTTCGTGTGAGCTTGATCTTTTTGAACCCTTCCTTTATTTGATTAAGCAGCCTGAGGGACGATGGCGGCGATTCAATCCTATCTGATAATTTTGGCAAGTTTCTTAGGGCAGTCTGAGAAGATCTCGGATGTGCCTCTACAGAAAGAGCCTGCAAGATATACGATTGAAGCTCCGGATGTTACCGTCATCGGCATCCCTGTCAGTAAAGTAACCATCCGTGCTCTCACTGTAGAAGGGGAATTGGATAAGGAATTCTCTGGTCATCCCCAGGAAATTCTTGGTTTGGAGCTTTGGGTTAAAGGGGTTGATACTGCGTTACCTCCTTTTAAGAACGGTATTTTAGAATTAAAGACCGATCTGACACAAAACCAGAAGGTCTTCATTACTCAGGATCTGATTATTGTCGATCCTGACATTCGAGGTACAGGTTCGTTAGAGGTTTATCGTATCTCAAAATGGCTGAGTTTATTGCCTCCCGTCTTAGCTGTTGTACTGGCCATCTGGTTTCGAAATATCATTCTTGCTTTGCTGGTAAGTGTCTGGAGTGGCGCCGTTATTTTAGCGCACGGGAACTTGTTTCTCGGATTTGTGCATACTCTGGATACTTTTGTAATCCATGAGATTGTAGAGCCAGGCAATCCTGATAATTCCCATTTGATGATCATCCTGTTTACGATGTTCCTTGGTGCAATGGTAGGAGTCATGTCTGTGGGGGGAGGCTCCGCTGCGTTAGTAAACAGGCTGTCAAAATACGCGTCTAAACGCGAACACAGTCAGCTCATGACCTGGTTCTTGGGACTCATTATTTTTTTTGACGACTATGCAAATTCGTTGTTAGTGGGAAGTTCGATGCGGCCAATGACTGATCGCATGAAAGTCTCTCGCGAGAAGCTTGCATTTCTCGTCGATTCAACTGCTGCACCTGTATCAGGAATTGCCATTATCTCAACGTGGGTTGGGGTGGAAATTGGTTATATAGCAGATTCCTATGCTAGTTTGGGAATGGCAGAAGACTATTATACAACTTTTTTATATAGCCTGCCGTATCGTTTTTATCCGTTACAACTATTAGCCTTTGTTTGGCTGGTTGCCTATTTGGGGCACGATTATGGTCCGATGTTGAAAGCAGAAGTACGAGCAATTGCATTTGACCAGGTCATTCGGCCAGGGCGAGTCAATGTCGTTGAGGCAGAAACAGTTGCAGAGCAGGGGCAATTGGCACATCGCCTGTTATTGCGAAATGCATTGATTCCTCTATTCGTCTTGCTGGGACTAGTAATGATTGGGCTGATGTGGACAGGGACAATTGAAATCGAACGCCTGAATGTTGAGCGGTTCGAGTCGGGACAAACTTTGTTGCAAAAGAATTTTCGAACTGTTTTAGAACATGCGTCACCAAATCGGGTCTTGCTGATCTCTTCGTTCCTGGCTTCAATAGCCGCTATTGCTAGTTGTAGTTTTACTAGAGTACTCTCATTAAATGAATGTGTTGAAGCCTGGTCAGCTGGAGCTAAAAGTATGTTTCTGGCAATCTTGATCCTGGTATTAGCATGGTCCATTGCCACAATTTGTGATGCGAGCCATCTAGATACAGCCGGAGTTTTAGTGGAGTTGCTCTCAGGAAGCCTTTCTCCGAACTGGATGCCAACAATTACATTTCTATTGGCTGCGGCAGTCAGCTTTGCCACCGGTAGTTCGTGGTCAACCATGGGACTATTGATGCCTTTATCGATTTCTGTGACCTACAGTCTTTTAGTTCCCTTGAACGAAGTCGATCCCAACCATCATTTGATGTTAGGAACGATTGGAGGAGTTTTGGCAGGTGCTATTTTTGGTGATCACTGTTCTCCCATTTCGGATACGACGATACTTTCATCCGCAGCAGCTGGTTCGGACCATCTAGACCACGTTCTTACACAGATGCCTTATGCGATTACTGTTGCTGTTATCTCATTAGTATTTGGTTATATTCCCGTTGGTTTTGGTATTCAGCCATACATACTCTTGCCTGTAGGTCTCATTGTATTATTCCTGATTCTGCAGTTTTATGGACGCTCTGGAGAGGCTGAGGCTGAAAAAATTCTGGAGGCCGGTATCAGCGCTGAGGAATTTAATAATCCTAATCATGAAAAAGACGAAGAGGAGAGTGAATTAACGAATAAGGATGAGGAAGAACCTGATCAGCAGGATGAGTCTGAAGAAGAGCCAACGGAAGCGGACTGAAACTGTGTTCTCTCATCGATTTGTATGCTATAATTTTCCTATACTCTGTAAACCAGCAAGTTTTGTTTTTATGTATAGGTAACCCTCAGGATGCAGCCCCAGTCAAAACTTAGTGGAATTTTTACTCCAAACCTTGTTCCCTACGATTCTAAAGGCGAAATTAACGAACCAGAATTACGCCGCTATATTGATTGGCTTATTGAAAAAGGTGTTCACGGCCTCTATCCCAATGGTTCTACCGGCGAATTCACTCGGTTTACTCCCGAAGAGAGACGTCGGATTGTCGCCATCATTGCCGACCAGACGAAAGGTCGTGTACCTATTCTGGCGGGGGCCGCTGAAGCGAATGTTCGTGAAACAATCAAAGCCTGTGAGTATTACCATGGGTTGGGAATTCGAGCTGTCGCGATTGTTGCCCCGTTTTATTACAAGTTGAGTCCTGCTTCTGTTTATGCCTATTTTAAGGAAATTGGTGATAATACCCCCATCGATGTAACGCTCTATAACATTCCGATGTTTGCCAGCCCGATTGATGTTCCTACCATTCAACGCCTTTCTGAAGAATGTGAGCGTATCGTAGCGATTAAGGATTCATCGGGTGATATTCCCAATATGATTCGTATGATTCAGGCTGTGCGGCCTAACCGTCCGGAGTTTTCATTTCTGACTGGTTGGGATGCGGCGCTAATGCCCTTATTGCTTAGCGGAGCAGATGGTGGAACGAATGCCAGTTCAGGAGTTGTTCCTGAATTAACTCGTAAGCTATATGATATGACCCTCTCAGGACAACTAGATGAAGCACGTCGTATTCAATATGACTTATTGACATTATTTGATACGATGATTTATTCGGCAGAGTTTCCTGAAGGCTTCCGCGCTGCAGTGGAATTACGTGGCTTTAGCATGGGAGAGGGACGCCAGCCAATTACACCAGAGCAGCAAACCGATATCTCTACCTTGAGCCGAACACTGCAATGCATGCTTTCAGAGCACGGTTTTACAAATGAACCGATTGGAGGCTGTACTACGGGAATTACAGAAGACCTAAGTAACAGCGATGTTTCTCAGATAGTGCAACGTGTCGTGGCCGAACTCAATCGGCGTAAGCTGATTTAAGCCATTTCAACTGAGAACGACTAGCCTTCCAGCTTATTGCGATAGTAGCTTGAGCCTGTAGAAAGAGCCTCTTCCAACTTCTCGGGATGTTTACCGCCGGCTTCTGCCATATCAGGACGTCCACCACCGCCGCCTCCGACAACTTGCGCAGCCGCTTTAACGCAGTCACCGGCTTTGAGTCCCTGCTTGACCAGATATTGATTGACGGCAGCCATTAAAGCAACCTTATCATCAATAACGGTACCCAAGATCAGGGCAACATGTTTTCCTTTTTTACGCAGATGATCTGCTAATTCACGTAGCTGGTCTCGCGAAGCATCTTTTGCATAATATGCAACAATTTTTACATCGTTTACAGTGGCAGCATTTTCCAGTAGTTTATCGGCAGTACTGGCCAGTGATTTGCTGGAAAACTTCAAGAGCTGCTTTTTAGTTTCGCGTAGTTCATCCTGCAAGTGTGCAATGCGATGAGGTAGTTCGTCCACTCGCGGTGCTTTGAGTTGCACGGCAATTTCCTGGAGCAGTTTTTCAGTATTTCTCGTTTTTTCCAGTGCTTTAGGACCTGTCAGGGCGTGAATACGTCGAACGCCTTTGGCAACAGGTTCTTCGCTCACAATTTTGCAGAGACCCACTTGCCCTGTATTAGACAGGTGAGTGCCCCCACAAAGTTCAATGCTAAAATCTCCCATTCTGACGACACGCACATTGTCTGGATATTTTTCACCGAACAGAGCCATTGCACCAAGATCGCGGGCAACTTGAAGTTTCATCAGCTCTGTCGTGACATTGGCACCTTCTGAGATACGCTGATTGATGATATCTTCAATCTGACTGATTTCTTCTGAAGTCAGTGACTTGCTATGCGAGAAGTCAAAGCGGAGCATATCTTCTTCAACTTTCGACCCGCGTTGCATTGCGTTTTGGCCTAAAACTGATTGAAGACCATGGTGTAACAAGTGCGTTGCCGAATGGGCACGTTGAATTCCTGATCGCCGGGGCTCAGTTACTGTTGCTTTTAGTGTTTGTCCCTGATCGAGTTTACCCTTTAAAAGGTGTCCGATGTGAAGAATCAATCCACCATTTTTCTGTGTGTTAATGACTTCAAAATGTATGTCATCTGATTCTATGAAACCGGTATCGCCTACTTGTCCACCTGCTTCTGCATAAAAGGGAGTTTGATCAAGCACTAGTACAACAGGGTGGGCGTGTCCTTTTTCAACGAGTGATTCCACTAGCCTGTCTTCAGCAATAATCCCAACAACTTTTGCGTCTGCTTCTGTGGTTTCGTAGCCTTTAAAAACCGTATCGCTGGTCGTTTTGTGTAATGCCGTTAATGGACCTTCTGACATGACTGAGTCTAGAAAGGCACCACTACCACTGCCTTCTTTATGTCGCTGCATCAGAGTATCAAATTCAGCACGGTCTACGGAAAGATTATTTTTGGCAGCGAGTGCTTCAGTGAGTTCAATTAGAAATCCATCTGTCTGATGAAGGTCAAAGACCTCTTCGCCAGAGATTTTTGAGAGCCCGTTCTTTTCGGCATTTTTGACGAATCCTTCGAAGCGTGTCAGTCCTTTTCCAATGACACCCAGAAATTGTTCTTCTTCCTCCTTGATGATGCGCTGCGCATTTTCAACCGTTTTTGCTATATCCGGATAAGGTGCTTTCATGATCTCGACTACGGACGGGACAATCTGGAATAGAAATGGTTCATGTTTTCCTAATAGATAGCCTTCCAAGAGTGCACGGCGTAGTAACTGCCGAACAACATAACTCTCTTTCTCACTGCCTGGATTCACGCCTTCATGAATACTAAAGGTGACAGCGCGAACGTGGTCTGAGATACGGCGGAGCGGGCGACCTGCTGCTGATTCGAATTGATAATTCGTTCCCACAGCATCGCCGGCTGCCAAACAGAGTTTTTTGAGAGTGTCAATTTCAAAGTTACTGGGGACTCCTTGCAGGACCGAGGCTGTACGCTCTAATCCCATGCCAGTATCGATATTTTGTTTAGGAAGTGGTTTTAAATTATCAGGGGGATCTCCCACGCGATTGAATTGAGTGAAAACAAGGTTCCAGATTTCTACATTATCTTTTCCACCATTAGGATGATAAAAAATTTCACTGCAAGGACCACAGACACCATCAGGGCCTAAGGAGGGTGCACCTGCAGGCCAGAAATTTTCGTGTTCATTTTCACGGCTGATTCGATTCGAGGGAACTTTAATTTCATCGTGCCAGATATTGTAAGCTTCATCATCGTCCTGGTAGACCGTTACAGATAGCAGGTTAGAATCCAGACCCAACCATTTTTTATCAGTCAGGTACTCCCAGGCCCAATGAATTGCTTCACGTTTAAAGTAATCGCCAAATGAGAAATTTCCGAGCATCTCAAAAAATGTATGGTGGTAGGGAGTCACTCCCACATTTTGAATGTCTCCAGTGCGCAGGCACATCTGGCAGGTTGTAGCTCGGGTAAATTCGAGTTTACCAACACCCAGAAACTGATTTTTAAATTGATTCATTCCTGCGGGAGTGAATAGCACGGTACGGTCATCACGTGGGACCAATACATCTGAAGGTCGTCTAACACATCCTTTTTCTTCAAAGAAGGAGAGATAACTTTCGCGAAGTTCGTCTGTTTTCATTGCTTTTAAGATTACTTAATTGGGGGAAGGATAACTTTTCGGCCATCCAAAAGTTGTAATGTTACTTGTTGTGAATTGCTTATTTTTTGTACTTCCTGATAAAACAAATCAGGTGTCTTGATTGCTTGATTATTAATATGACTTATAAACGTCCCTTCTTTAAGACCAGCAAGTTGAGCGGGACTTTCTGGATCGATATGGGTCACTACGACTGCAGGTGGGTAACTGAACGGACTATATGTAAATTTGCTGCGCGCTGTGGGGTAATCAACTCTCAGTCCGCGCCAGAGTGGGTGGCGGTATTGAGTTTGAACTATCCCTTCATCGTCAACCACTGGCCATTTTCCTAGTTTCACTGTCAGAGTCAACTCACGCGGTTTTCTTCCTCTTAATATTTGAAGCTTTACTTCATTTCCTGCTCCTGCTTTGCCTACTTCCCGCATTAACTCCAGATGATTTGTCAATTTTTTCCCATTGATTGATAGAATCAAATCATGCGGTTGCATGCCGGCCAATTGGGCAGGGGAATGTTGTTTCACATTGATGGCAGATACATAGAAGGGATCTCGGAGCGGCGAATTTCCAATAAAATTGTGTCTTGCCTGACTACGCTCAATCGTAGTTGGCTGGATACCGAGAAAACCGTATTCTGCTTCCAGTCCAGCAGAGAGGCTGTTAATGATCCGCTTTGTCGAATTATCGATGGGAATGGCATAACCTGTCGACTTTTCATATCCGTCTAATGCCGCCAGTGATGTTGTAATTCCAATCAGATTTCCATCTAGGTCCAATAATGCACCACCACTGGTCCCCAGATCAAGACGTGTATCAACCTGTAATAAAGTTCCAAAATGGTGCAGTGTTTCTTCTTTGGCAATTTCTTGATCAAAAAAGTGTTTTTTTACAGGAACAGGAAATCGGTGAAAGTTACTTACAATTCCCCAACTGGCACTCGGTGAGCCATCGCGGGCAATGGCATATGGATTTCCCAAAGCAATCACAAATTGACCCTTCCGAATCGATTCTGTGTTTCCGTATTTAATGGGGGTCAGTGATTGGGCATATTCTCGAGGAAGATCGCGCGCCGGGACGAGGACAGCCAGATCACTACGCGGGTCAGCAGCGATAATTTCCGCATAGAAGCCCCGTCGATTGACTGTGTGAATATAGATACGATTTTCAGGAATTGTCTTTTGCCCTTCTACAGGGCCCCCCTGTGTCAGATGATAATTCGTGAGGATCAGAGTTCGCTTCTGATTTGTTGAATCTGGAATTAGTATGCCTGAACCAAATTCGTTAGGAATAAAACTCAGATTCTGTGGGTTTTGCGATTCATTAAACTGTTGATTAGGGTCCAATCCAAAAGGAGCAGGGACACGAGATTGGAATTGTTGTTTTTTCGTTTTGATTTTTGAAATCGCAACGACGGACTTTTCAGACTTTTCAATGGCTGTGATCAATTGTTTTTCGACGGCAACAGCAATGGCTCTCGCGTCCAGCCCTTGCGCATGTAGTGAATTACTTTTTTGAGGTGGAAAGAGAAGCAGGCCACTCACCAAAGCCAAGATGAACAACGCCTGGCTTTGAGCAAATTTTGTGGATTGATCATCAGACATTTGTTGCCTTAGTTCAAATTAAAAAACTTTTATAAGTGCTATAGGAAAACATTTCCTACTTGGTTTGGATTAAATAAACGCTAATTTTACAGTGTTTCTGGAGAGAACCCAATGCAAAACGACCTTGAATACCACGTTCGGACTCAAGGTCGTTGAGGGAATTGTCACGAATCACTCATTTGGTAGAAAGATTGCCAGATCAGGCTTCCACTGCTTCTGAAGAAGGAACCAGCCCTTGAGCGATTAGTACTTTCTGTTTAATTTCCTGACAGAGTTCAGGATTTTCTTCTAAAACTGTCTTGGAACGGTCTCGACCTTGCCCGAGTCGCGTTTCTCCATAACTGAACCAGCTACCACTCTTTTTGACGATTTTATTTTCAGCAGCCAAATCTAGCAGGTCCAATTCAAAGTTGATGCCACCAGTACTGAGCATATCAAATTCAGCAATTCGGAAAGGAGGGGCGATCTTATTTTTGACAATCTTGGCTTTCATACGTATGCCGGTAACCGTATCGCCATCTTTCAGCGTCGCCACACGGCGAACATCCACACGCACAGAACTATAAAACTTCAGAGCACGACCACCAGGTGTTGTTTCGGGGCTACCAAACATGACACCAATTTTCTCACGAATCTGGTTGATGAATATCACGGTCGTTTTGGACTTAGAAATAGCTCCTGTCAACTTTCGCATGGCTTGACTCATCATGCGGGCCTGGAGACCAACGTGGGTATCACCAATCTCGCCATCCAGTTCTGCTTTGGGAACTAATGCAGCGACCGAGTCGACGACGATCACATCCACAGAGTTCGATTTGATCAGCATTTCGGCAATTTGCAGCCCCTCTTCACCATAAGTAGGCTGACTAACCAATAATTCCGAGATGTTGACTCCGAGTTTTTTAGCCCAGATTGGGTCGAGTGCATGCTCAGCATCAATGAAAGCGGCGATGCCTCCTTCTTTTTGTGCATTTGCGATCACATGTAATGCGAGTGTGGTTTTACCACTTGATTCCGGGCCATATAATTCAATAATCCGTCCGCGAGGAAAGCCGGTACCACCTAGAGCCAAGTCGAGTGAAAGGGCACCACTAGCGATGGCGGGGACAACTTGCGCATTGTCTCCCGTTAATTTCATGATGGCGCCTTTACCAAAGGCCTGCTCAATTTGCCCGAGAGCATTATCAAGCATTCCATCAGGAGTGGCGGAACCGTTGTTTTGAGTTGTGTTTGTACTAGCGGCTCGTTTTGATCGTGCCTTTGCAGCCATTGAGGTCTTCCTTCAATAATATGACAGTTGCCCCGCAATTGAGAATGAGTTCGTCAGGCGAAGCAAGTGCCTAATTTGTCGAGAATTGCGGGGACGTCATTATTGAACGCCGTCTCGACCCATAGATTTAAAGGGAAATGTCTATTGTGGACGAATATATACTAGCAAGTTTTTCTCCTGTCACAATAGAAAACATGAGAGAAATATATCTGACAGTAATTATTTCAGAATTCAGCCAATCTGAAAAGGAATAAATCACAGGAAAGATTCAAAATTTGCAAGACACTGTTAGGGGACCAAATTAAGGTTTATTTTCAAGCAACATCCCTAAATAAGAATTCCGAATCGGATTGGATAATCCCAAAGATCTTGCCAATTCAATGATGGCTTCTTCCGCATTGGTGAGTTCAGATTCCTCTGCCATTAATTCAATTTCTGCAAAAGTTCCGAGTTCTTCCACCTCGTCTATCGTAATTTCAAAAGTATGTTGGCCGTGTGAATAGCTGAAGGGGGTGCGTACTTTTTTGACAGCTTTGAGAGGTTGAAACCCCAGAATTTCAAGCATTTCCGCCAATTGTTCAAATGCGCGTTGACCTGACTCAAATTCCAGTTCAATCTCCTGACGCACTTTGCTGATTGTTGAGAGTTTTGGGCCTTTATACGTGATTCGATTATTGGACCCGTTACAGCGAATACGAATTGCCTCGTCTGTCTCAGCAAAATTACGGGTAGGATGTGCAAAATAGTGATCTTGCTGTTTCAGGGAATTTACACGGCTGGCGCCAATATGCTTGAGTTGTTGTATCAGATTGTTTTTGTCAGAGATGGCAAATTTTTGTTCTACTTCCAGCATTTTAATCCCGCCAGGGGTGTTTGACTTTTTCCCAATAAGAGTCAAATTCGAAATTGGGGCTATTGTCCAGATCGTGGCACTGATAGCAGGTTTTCTTTTTAGCTTCATCCAGTGTAACCCGCATCACTTTTTTGGCTTCTTCGAGTTTGTCCATATCGACTAGTTCGATGTGTCCACTTCCAGGACCATGGCAGTTTTCGCATTGCTGTCCCAGTAAATGCGGAGATTCTTTTTTGTTGACAAAACCACTTTTATAACGGATCACATCCTGTGGATGCCAACCGGTGACATGGCAGGAAAGACATTCTGGATCATAGATACGTGAAATGACGTTCTGCCCTTTCTGGTCTTCTCGGCCGGTGATGAGACTTTCGTAAGCATGAGCATGCGCGGTAGTGAGCCATTTTTCATATGCTTTTGTGTGGCACTCACCACATGTTTCTGCCCCAACATATGTCGCGCCGCGTGGATGGTCAATGGGTAGCTCCTTCGCAGCCAAATCTTCTTGTTTCAGACGATCTTGATAAAATTGCATATGCTCGGCCATACGTGGTGTGTCCTGAAAGCGTTGCTTATCAAGTTCGATCACCGTGAATCGGAATCGTTTAGATGGATCATCCTTGGCTGCGCTTTCTGGATAATAACCAACGACGCCGGCATTTTTTCCTTTATGACCAACATCAACCATCATCGTTTTGCCGATAAATGTTGGTTTCCCAATTGGATCTTCCACACCGCCGGCGGTCAACAGGATATCAAAAACGGGAAGTTTTTCAGCGATGGACTTTGATTCTTCCTTGTCCGATTGAGAAAGCAGAACCATCAAATCAGGTTTCGCTGCTTGCATTTTTTTAATGACTTCTGGTAGTACTTTAACTGGTTCTTGCCAAACGATATCGGGGACTTTTTCCATCCGACTTTTTCCAATGATGGAAGTCACAGCAATCTTCACCCCACCCACTTCAATAATTTTGAAATGGCTTTTACCCAGATCGGGAGTCTCCAGAATAAGAATATTAGCTGCCAGAAATGTGGGCGTTGTGTTAGGAGATGCTGGTTCTGGGTTATGCAGTTGCAGGAAAATATCAGCACCAAACCGAAGTTCTTCAGGACCCAAACCTATACCAGCATACTTCATGTCTTTCATTGATGCCAAAATGGTCTCATATTTAATCTGACTTTGGCGGCGGTTTCGTTTGACAAGCCCCCCTAGATCAAAGGCAGTCACTGGCCATTTTTGATCTTCGATCTTTTTGACAAGATTAGCAAGTAGAGAAACGCCTCCAGTTTGATTTTGGGTACAGCCACAAGGTTCGAGGTAACCACGACGTTCACCGGTAAGTATGATTGCCAGCTTGGGAGCAGGCCAGTCTTTAAAAAGAGGTCTTGGAGAACTTTTGGAAGCTGATTTGTGATGGCCAGATTCCGTTTTTTGATGTGTCTGTGCAGCAGAAGTCTTTTCAGCAGTGTCGGTCGTAACGGGTTTTTCTGTCTCAGAATGTGCTGACTGGTTTTCAGTGACTGTTGAATCTGAATTCTTTGCTATAGGGGGGGAAGATAGTTTCTTTTCGCAACCAACCAGCAAGAGAATGCTAGCGAGCAGGGCAACCCGATAATGATGCTCTGAGTTTCTTTTATAAAACATTCAATGCAACCTTCCATGGGAATGTATGAGGGGAATAAACACAATAAGAAGCCCTCTTCACCTATTTTAGTTCATAGCATGGTATTGCGTCAAAGTAGATCTGGCTCCAGCCCCGGATAGTTCAGGTATTAAAGTCCAAAAAATGAAGTATCTTCAATTGGGAGCGCTAGGATATTAAAGACATTTAGTCTACAGCGAGATAAACCGAACACGGAAGTTGATCTCTTTTGCGTTCGGATGGTTGGTCTGTAACTTTACATTGGCTAAGTTCCCTCGACCAAATGACATGGAAGGTTTTCCAGCTGGTACTCCAAATTTCAGTTCGTAGCGTTGTTTTGTTTTCGATTGAAACTTGTCATCTTTTTTGAGTTCAAATTTGAGAAAATCAGGTACAATTTCCTGACTCAATATTTTCAAGGGTTGTTCTGTTCCTTCCACAAACATGGAAAGTGTAACTTCTTTTCCTTCCTTAGAATCAAATTCCCCCAGATTAAGGACCATGGTTTTGGGATTCCAGTGAACTCCAAAAGTGGGCACAATACGAATGGGCCCCGTGTGATTTCCTGAGACTTGAATCACAAATTCCTTGTACTCTGCTTGTTCATCATGTTTATGATCATGACCATCATGATCAGCATGTTTGTGTGCTTTGTCTGGCTTCTCAGATTTCAAATTATTAGGAATGTCTGTTTTGACAGTCAATCGTTCCATAAATCCACCAAGTGGAAATTTATTGGGGTCTCCAGTAATTTTTATTCCATATCCAGATTTGGCATCAACTTCTTTTAATTCTTCTGGAGTAAGTGGTTTCGAGGAAGAAGTTAAACCGGGATTACTAGATATCATCTCTAAGATTTTAAAATCATCGAGATACTTGGTATGAATTTTTCCCGTGAACGATACAGGCTCTTCGGTTGACATGACAGGGAGAGACCAATTCGGGCTACCCAGTGAATCACCAGTGAAGGAAATCAGGTTATTGACTGTGCCTTCGATTTGTAATTTCATTTCCTGGTTTTTAGGATCATTGGTCCAAATCGTCGCAGTTTGCCCAAAGGTTTCTTGTGGGGTCTTCGGCGTCCAGATGAGTTCGATTTCAATTGACTCGCCTGGTGCGACCGCATTGTCTTTCATTTCACTGAGTGTGCACTTGCAGGTTGTATTTCCTTTTTTCACCTCCAGTGGAGCTTCTCCCTCATTTTTTAGCACAAATTTATGTGATAGAGATTGCCCAACTGCCATTTCTCCAAATTTATAGAGTTCTTCATCTACAACTGCTTTAGGGTAGGGACCGGTCTCTGAAACTTGAGGTCGGTCATCTTCTACCGATTTTTGCGGGTTCCCAGAATTTCCGGTCTCTAGTGTGCTGTTACCTCTTCCTAACCAGATAGTTCCTGCAAGAGCAGCAATTAAAACAACAATGGTTGTGAGAATAGCTCGAAGATTCATATTTACACCAGCGATGAATTTATTAATTGAGATTATAATACGAAAACAAAATCAGGTAGCAAATACATTTCAAATCACTTGGTAAATGATACCCAATGATATTATGAACCTAAGGTTGCCGGAGTTCAATTCTGATTCCTATGACTTAGGTTAATTATCTCTTTCATTTTATTTAAAGTCTTTTCACTCAGATATTTGTCAATGTGTTGAGCTTGATGATTCGCCTCGTCTAAATCAATGGCTTGTCTTGCCTCGCCCTGGCTCTCATTTATTTGACCTGCCTCAAATAAAACTTCGGCGAGAGCAGCTCGATAGCGGGCATTATTAGGATAGCCGGTGACTGCCTGATTCAGGTTATCGATGGCATCATCTAAGTCAGCTTGTGTTTTAGATATATGATATTCTTGGAAAAATTTCTGCCCTAACTCAAAGTAACTGAGTGGGTTGAAGGGATTCCGCCTGATAGCCTCTTTTAGTTGCTTTACTCCTTGATCAAATGCATCACGGTCATCGTGCTCGCGCTGAGTCCATTGGTTAAAATTTATCTGTGCTAAAGCTTGCCAGGGACCGGGAGAAAGTGGGTCTGTCTGGGTTGCTTGTCTGAAAAACCGTTGAGCACTCTGGGCGGACCGACCACGCAGAAGTGCCTGTTCGCCTTTTATTACGAGTCTTTTTCGGTGGATTGTTGGCGCAAATGATGACCAGACGAAGAAAACAATCATTAAAAGACAGACAAATAAGAGTAAGGTTTTCAAATGTATAGATTTCAGAGGCTTAGATTTACCAGAACTGCTCTTTAGTGGCAGGTTTCCACTTTCATGTGCCTGTTGACAGGTAACAGGCACAGCCAATGCGAGGAGCAAAAACCATGTTTGGGTGATGGCTGGCATGGCAATGCCACCTGCTCCCAGCAGATGAATACTGAGAGCAACAAACCCGGCTGCTAATGACAGCGAAAGTAAAGAGGAGCGGTCCTCTATCTGCTGGAATTCATCGTCTGTCTTCCAACCCAAATTCAACATAAAATAAAGTACCAACCAACCGAGGCAGAAGATCCAGAGCAGGGTTTCATCAATGGATTGTAGAAATAATTGAATCCCCCACAAGAATGGGAATGCGAATATAAAACCGAGTAGCAAAGCCACTTGACTGGTAGACATTTCATTTTGAAACGAATCTATTTCAGTCTTGGATTCGTTACTGGAAGCTGATGGTTTGATGACCCAATGATAACAGGCCAGCATAAGAACGGTTAATAAACCAGTGAAAGCTATCATTCCACCATTGGCCCAGACATCGAGAAACAGGTTGTGAGGATCCGCAATTTCTTCACTAGAGCCAGGAAGCTTGTATTTCAAATAATGCTCGCGAAAGTTTCCCGGACCTGTTCCCCAAAGCGGGGATTCTTTTATCAGATCCCAGGTAGCAGTCCACCATTCCAGCCGATATTTCAGTGATTTGGGAGCTTCTGTCAAAACCTCTTTATCAAAACCACCACTGAATGTTGCCAGAAGAAAAAAGCCAAGCAATATGATCCCAGCCATGCTTCCCCATTTGATCGCTTGCTTTTTCCATGCCTGACTTTGTTCTTTGTGTCGAATCAGCTTCAGTATACCAAGACTAACGAGGCCTCCCACCACGCCGACCCAGGCAGTGCGGCTTTTCGTCAGGATCAGGCAATAGCCGATGAGGATTGTGGGAAGCAACAGGATCCAGGATTTGAATCGACTTCCTTTTGAAGTGACATGTCTGGTTTTGTCAAAAAGGGCATGTACCGTCTGTGAAAATGCAATCAGAAATCCGACTGCGAGCAAACCGGCAAATGTATTTGCCAATGCAAACATACCTAATGGCTCTGTGCTATCCAGCAGACGTTGTTCAAATAGTTGTTGGCCGCTGCCCGATAAGGCATCAGCGGGGACACCCATTGATAGGAGTTTCTTCTGAAATTCGGAACGCTCGGCCGGCGTGGAAGCCGTATCAAATTGCTGTCGCGCGGAGAGATATTCTTCGGCTAATTGGCCATACATCCAATGATGTTGCCAGATTCCATAAACCGATAACAGGACAATCGTTGTTAAGAGTCCTTGTAATAAGACTGTGCGCAATTGTGTGGTAGCAATGATTCGTCGAATTAACGAGAAGGAGAGTCCGAGGGATACCCATTCCCACATTAGATTCAAAGCAGCTCGTTTCTGTCCCTCGGTAATCAAAATCATCACCATCGTTGCGATTACCTGACCTGAAACAAGTAGCCATACCCCAAAATCGTAGCGGTCAAGACGAGGCGTCCAGGAACGATCCAATAGTAAAGAGCTAGAAAACAGAATGACGACGATGAACCAGCCAAGCGCTATGTGTAGTGTATCCCCCTGTGGAGCTGATTCTGCAGGCAGAAAATAACGTGTTGTGATCAATGTGCCAACAAGAAACAGTTGAACTCCGTTCAACAACGAAAGCAGTGGATGGTGTTCAGGCGCAGCGGGATCGGGTTTGCTATGAGATGACTGTGACCGATGTTGTTTTCGGCGTTTACTCATTCTCGATTTTTCCGACCTGCGTTTTCCAGTATTGTGACAATAGAAAGCACACACACAATCAGTAATATGATGAGTAATGCTGCATCCCATGACGAGACTTCATAGAGAATCAGCCCCGCGACTCCCGTTGTCAATGTTGCCAAATGGATGGTAAGAACAGTATTTCGTTTACTCAGACCAAGTTCCACCAGGCGGTGAGAGAAATGGCTTTTATCGGCATGAAAAGGGCTGCGTCCCTCTTTTAGTCTTATCACCATGACCGTACAGAAATCGTAGAGCGGAATTGCCAGAATACAAAGAGGGGCCAGGATGACATGTCGGCTGGCAACGGGTTCTCCCTGTGCTGAATTGCCGGAGTAAAATGTGCCGAGGATCGTCATTGTGGAGAGGATCAAGCCAATAAAATAGCTCCCGGAATCTCCCATGAAAATTTTAGCAGGAGGCCAATTGTGACATAAAAAACCAGAAATTGAACCAGCGAGAACCAGTAACACACCAGCAACGAGCCATCGCGGTTCACTGGTAAATCGCAACATAATCAATGCAAACAGCACCGCGGCGATTAGACCGATTCCCGATGTCAATCCATCCATGTTGTCCAGAAAATTTAAAGAGTTAACGAGCACAATGATCCAGGCCACAGTCAATAACATGCCGATCCACGGCTGCTGGATAAAAAGTGTTCCTCGCACACCTGCAAAAACCAACCCCATTGCAACCAGTAGTTGAATGATCAAACGCGGCTTCCATGAGATATTGATTTTGTCGTCAAGCAGCCCCATGACAGATAGGATCGTTCCACCAGCCAGCACAGCCCATAACAGTTGTGAGCGATAGAGTACTCCTTCTAAATGTGGGGCTAGTTCCTGTGGGATCCAGGAGGGAGTCGCGCCTGATTTCAAGAGAATCAAAACAATCAACTGGGCCATGCCAATGGGAACAACGACACCAAGCCAGATACCTACTCCACCACCCAACGGTGTGGGATTCGTGTGTACTTTTCTTTGTGCAGGCTGGTCAATGAGTCCCCATTTGGGGGCCAGTTTGCGCATGGCAGCCGTTGCCAGAAAAGAAATCAGAAATGAAGGGACCAGGCACGCAATTACAAAAAATAACATTACAAATGGCATTCAGAAAAACGATAGAAACTCTTGGACGAGAAGCTATTTTTATTAGTTCTCATTGTTTCTAAAGTGATCAGTTGGAAAAGTTTAAAAGATTCAAAAAGATCTAAATAAAAAACTCATAAAGCACTAGTTTGGCTAACGAAATGATTTAGTGATAGCCAAAAATGCGATTCTCATCAGTTTTCGATTGATATATTTGATGTATGACGTACAGTTGACTCTATCAATATAACCAGAGCAATTACCAGGGATTTCGGAGTCATAAAACTTCTGCAATGAACGAATTATTTGAGGAACAGTTTCGTTTCAATCGGGATAGTGTTCCCAATTGGGAAGAGGGGGCCACGCACCGGAAGATGCTTACTGGTCATCTGAATGATCTGGCAGGTGAGAATCGAGGTCGGTTATGTGTTTTAGGAGCAGGAAATTGTAATGACCTTAATTTGAAACAATTACTACATGCATTCAGTGAGATTCATCTGGTTGACATAGATGGAGTTGCATTGGAACGTGCAATTCAGTCTCAGTCCTTAGAAAATGAGCCCTCAATTTTTCTACACAAAAGTGATTTGACCGGAATTGGTGAACAGCTTGCCGCATGGAATGAAGACGACAGTAATGCCGGTTCAAATCTGACTGATATTATATTGAAACTATCTCAGCCGGTGAATTTGAATCTGCCGAACCCATTTGATGTTGTCTGTTCGAGCTGTTTGTTAAGTCAATTAATTCATCTGGTTGTCAAAGCTGTGGGTGATACCCATCCACGATTTGAAGAGACAATGATCGCTATTCGCTCTCAGCATATGCAAACGATGATCGACTTGATGGGGGAAGACGGGGCTGGTTTGCTGGTAAGTGATTTTGTTTCTTCGGCCTCCGCACCAGATTTACCACATGTACCCGACCATCAATTCGAGCAATATCTTTCTCAGCTACTCTCGTCCCAGAACTTTTTTCATGGCGTGCACCCGGGAGTCTTGTTTTCGTTGTTGGTAGGGAACTCTCCCTTCGCGCAGCAGGTACGCAATGTCGAGATGTTACCTCCCTGGCGATGGAACCTTGGATCGCGGCAGTACGCAGTAGCCGCGATCCAATTTTATGGACTCAAGAAAGATTGATCTGATCAAAGTGATGATTGGCTTGGATCAGACGTCTCTTCTTTCAACGAGCACTTATTTTTTTGGTTCAGATTTTTTTCTCTGCGTTGCGCCAGTGGCTCTGGGGTTGGGTTTGATGTAAAGTGACGGCGGATCTTTTTGCACCGATCCTCTGTCATCGGGAACCTGATACTGCTTTTGTAATCGTTTCAGTTCTGCCTTAAGTTCTGTAACAACTTGAGCATACTCTGGATCATGATAGACACTTTTCATTTCACGGGGATCTTTTTTCAGGTCATAGAGTTCCCATTCCCCCAGATTGTAGAAATCAATTAGTTTATAGCGTTTCGTACGAACTCCGTTATGGCGGCGTACCATATGGGCTGAACGACGATCATTATAAAATTCATAGTAATGATAATAGAGGCTTTCGCGCCACGCGACTTCATTTCCTTTAAAGAGTGGTACTAAGCTGACCCCTTGCATATCTTTTGGTATTTTTGCGCCTGCAATATCGAGAAATGTTTCTGCAAAGTCGAGATTGGAAACCAGATCATTATTCACACTGCCTGGTTTGATGACTCCGGGCCAGCGTGCCACAAACGGCATGCGATAAGATTCCTCGTACATGAAACGCTTATCGAACCAGCCATGATCTCCCAAATAAAACCCCTGGTCCGATGAGTAAATCACAACCGTATTTTTCGCAAGTCCCGACTTCTCCAGATAGTCGAGCATACGCCCCACATTTTCATCGACCGAGGCAATGCACCTCAGATAATCCTTCATATAGCGTTGGTATTTCCAACGGACCAGGTCTTTACCCGTGAGCTTTGCCTTGCGGAATGCTCTGTTTTTGGGTTCGTAAGCGGCATTCCAGACTTTTAATTGTTCGGGAGTGAGATTTCTGGGAGGCGTTAATTTCAAATCGAAGGGGGTCATTGTGGTTGCAATGGTCATATCCTGTTGTTTGGCTGCGGTCCCGCGCCCTTCATAGTTATCGAACAGGTTATCGGGTTCGGGAATGGTCACTTCATCGTACATATGTAAATACTTCGGTCCCGGTTGCCAATTGCGGTGTGGTGCTTTGTGTTGGTACATCAGCATGAATGGTTTATCCGTATCTCGGCTATTTTTGAGATAGTCAAGTGCGAGATCAGTAATGATGTCCGTCGTGTAACCAACGTGTTTGACACGTTTCCCGTTTTTGATCATGGGGGGATTATAATAGGGACCTTGGCCAATCAGAATTTCTGAATAGTCGAAACCGGTGGGTTGGGTGGCAAGATGCCATTTTCCTACGATGGCTGTCTGGTAGCCATTTCTTCTCAGGATTTTGGGAAACGTTTGCTGTGAACCATCAAATTTATTGCCATTCTGTTTAAAGCCATTCAGGTGACTATGTTTTCCGGTCAGAATTACAGCTCGACTGGGGCCACAAATACTGTTTGTGCAGAAACAGTTATTAAAGATCATCCCTTCACGAGCGATGCGATCCAGGTTGGGAGTTTGGTTGATTTTTGATCCATAACAACTCATGGCATGTGAAGCATGATCATCCGTAAAAATAAACAGGATGTTCGGTCGCTTATGCTCATTGCCATTCGCTTCTGTGAGGTCGTAGCTCATTAAGAGCAGAGAACTAATGAGTGCGCCCAGCATCACTGGAATAGAGAATCGGTTTGAGAGATTAGAAAGAGCCAGCATGGGGATCATCCTCAGTTTTGGAAAACGGTTGGTATTAAATCAGAAGAGTAGATATGCAATTTTCTTCTATCATGTAGGTTTGGCAGAGGAAGTGCAAGTTTTGTGATATTCGAAAGAGTTGACGGAATGAATATAGATCAAAAAGAAGCGATGTAGAAATTACAGCTGAATGTGAAGTAGAAAATGCACTTTTCTCTGATACTTTCGATACGAAGGAAATTTATTGTTGTTAAAAAACGTTTATTGACAGTGAGATAGGTGAATTCTGAAACAGTTGCCTCGTATTTGGTACGGAGGTTGCTTTTGAGAATCTCTGTAAATTTATGATGTCTCAGAGGATTGAGACCAGTTACGGAAACACAACTGCAGCCGGGCAATGGATTGCTTGCCCCACCGGTTAAAAAAGGAATTGATCATGTTAGAAAACGTTTCTCCCAAAGTAATTCACAAACTCATGGCCGCCGAAGGTTATCTCGAATTGGGAATGCCCATTCAGGCACTTGAAGCATTACACGCGCTGGAAGATGCAGGTCTGCTAGAAGCTATGCGTCTCTATTTGATTGGCGAAGCCTATCGTCGACAGGAAAAATACCATGAGGCCATTGAACCTTTACATCAAGCGGCTCGTCTGTTTCCTGTCATGGAAAGCCGAAAAGCCTGGTTTTCATTGAGCGAATGTTTTCGTCTGGGGGGGTATTTGGAATTGGCGGAAGTCGCTTCGCTTACAGCAGAAGCGGTCGAAGAAATCGAAGAAAACTACGAGGCGCTTTACCTCGAACAAATCGGTCGTCCTTTTATCGACTGGTCTGACATTTCATCCCGGATGACCGATTTTGCGGAGCCAAATCGATTTCATTTTCCACGAAATCCCAAGTGAAAAATCTCAAAATTGGATAGTTTTTTGCTTGGATTTTGGACGTTAAGTGTTGTTAAGTCATTTTACAGCAAATATTAAAGAGATATTTGCAGAAACCAAAGTCATATTTGAGTTTTGTCATGTGTTCGCTATACTCCGCCTGTCAATTTGATACCTTAACCACTCTCAATTAAGGGTTCATTCTGATAAACGTGTGTCATTGATCGTAAAATCGCATAGATCAAGGCAGAGTTACCTCCTGGTCAAAGTTCCTTCCTGGTTCTGACCACCATTCCCACACAATCAAACAGAAATACGGATGAGACTATCGATGTTCGCATTGACCTTGATAGTAGGTTCACTACGTATAGACGTTCCATTTCACACTGTCTTCCGGGCTACGATCGATCGGGATTTTCTGAAAGATCTGTGGAAGACGTGTCGACAAAGTAAGTGCTGAAACACGATCGCTCAAAACTCATGACTGATTTTAATTTGTTCATCAAGAACGGCATCTCTGCATTTTTGCTGATTATGCTGCTGGCCCTCTCACAAGGGTGTGGCAAGATGATTACCAATAGTGCGACCGAGCAGTTATTGACGTCCGATGCCGTTGATCAGACGATTTCTCAAATCGATTTCAGCAATCTGGCAAATAAAAAAGTCTTCTTTGACACGTCGTATATCAAAAACATCAAAGGAGTGGGGTTTGTAAATGGCGACTATATTATCAGTTCATTACGACAGCAGATCGTCGCAGCCAACTGTTTGATCCAAGAAAAAAAAGAAGATGCTGATTATGTGATCGAAGCGCGTGTCGGCACCCTGGCGACCAATGGGCATGAAGTGAACTACGGAATTCCTGCCAGTAATATGCTTTCTTCCGCTGCATCATTAGTTCCCACAGCCCCTAGTATTCCAACGATTCCTGAAATCTCGTTAGCAAAGAAGAATAACCATAGTGCCGCAGCCAAGATTAGCGTGTTTGCCTACAACCAGAAAACACGTGAGCGCGTCTGGCAATCTGGTGTTCTCCAGGCTAAGAGCACGGCTCGCAACACTTGGATTCTCGGAGCAGGACCATTTCAACGGGGAACAATCTACAAAGATGGAACTCAGTTTGCGGGTTCGAAAATTGAGATTCCATTGTCAGGTGGAGATGAATTTTCTAATGCGAGTACAGTCGATTACCAGGAATCCGCACGGTTCATTGAAACTCCTAAGTCTTCCTCAAATAAGGGTGACACTACTAAAAAGCGTGAAGTGAAAACACTGGAAGAGTGGATTCAAGCTGAGACGACTAAAGAAAAAGAAAAGCAGAAAACAAAACCCACTTCAAACGCGCCAAAAGTAGAAACCAAGTCTGTAGGCACACAAACGAAAACCGTTGAGGAAGCACAGACTATTCCTGAAGCGAAAGCTGAACTTGATCCAGCGAAGATCAAAACGGTTCTCTTCCTGAAACCAGGAAAAGCAACAAGCTATCAGGATTGGTTACAAGGGGACTCATCCCGAATCTCAACAGTCTGGCCTCAGGACCCCAAACCGCCGCTTAAAAAGACTCCTGAGATCTCCCCAGATTCAAACACAACAGAAAAGTTTGAAATTGACGACACGTTTCGCAAAATTCTTTCTGAATAATACCTGATTGTTACGTAATAGGTTCAGACAGAGGAACGAGAAAAGTCCTCATGCTATTCTGAAGGTGATTCGATTCGAGTTTGTTTAACACGAACCGGGTTGTCATATGACTTGTCTAAATACATGGCTCCCGGTGGTGTCGAATTGAAGAGAACTGCCTATAAAGTGATAGCATTTTGGCTGTCAAAGTGGCACTGTCTAACTCTAGCTGTACGATAGTATTTGTTATGTAAGTATTTGTTATTTAATAAGTTATAGTCTTTGTTTGTCAGGGAAGGCAGGTTTGGCACATCCTATGCGGTAAAATTGAACTAGAAGACTATGAATTTCGTTTTCTAAGATGAAATGGGGATTACTTTGAGAGTGTTCACTAAAGTAAATTCCCCAAACGTTCAACCAGAAGATTCACCCAATGAGGTGGAACGGGAGGTTACAATGATGATTCCTCGAATTCCTCAAAAAACGGTTCGCAAATTGATTGCAGCTGAGGGCTATTTAGAACTGGGAATGCCAATACAAGCACTCAGAGAACTGGATAAAGTCACTGATCCGGGATCATTAACGGCCTCCTATTCTTTTCTACGAGGAGAATCACTGAAACGAGTTGGCCGCTACTCAGAAGCGATCAAACCATTACAATATGCTGCTGATTTGTTACCCATTCCACATAGCCAGTTACCCTGGAAATCATTAGAGACCTGTTATCGGGAAAGTGGTCAGAGTGAATTGGCCGACACAGCAGAACGCACCGCTGATGAAATCGCTTCAGAAGCAAATATCCATCTACGATTTGATCCGCTCGGAACACAATTCAACCCCGTCATGCATCATGAAGTTCATCTCACGATTTCATTTGAGCCTGCTCAAGAAGCAGATGAACCAGACTCTGATGAAAATTTCCTGCTCGATGAAGAGTCGGAAGATTTTGACCTCGATCCTGATGAAGAATAGAAGAATCATTATTAATGATTCTTTATGAATCACCTCTCTAATTAGCTCTAAAACAAATTTGTAACCTTAAGATTGAGAAGTCTTGCCTGATTTTGTACGGTAGAGATTGCCAATTTAAAATGGCAATTCTATATCTTTGATTCTTTTGATTGAGGTTGCGTGCACAATGTGCGTTCTAGTGCGTTCGTTTAACTGGCTTTGTTTTCTTTTTTCCTTAGTTCTATTAAATCAATCTGCTTTTGCAGAGGATAAAACATCACCAGCCAGACCCAATATCATTTTGATTTTTGCAGATGATGTTTCCTGGAATGATCTCGGTTGTTATGGGCATCCCACCATTCGAACTCCGAATCTCGATCGCCTCGCGAAAGAGGGGCTGCGGTTTGATAATGCTTATCTCACGACCAGCAGTTGTAGTCCCAGTCGTTGTAGTGTGATCACAGGCCGCTATCCGCATAATACGGGCGCTCCCGAATTACATACACCGCTTCCCCAAGGTCAGGTTTTGTTTCCGCAACTGCTGCGAGATTCTGGATATTATACGGTTATCTCCGGCAAACAACACATGGGCAATTATGCACTTACTGCCTTTGATCACGTCTCGAAAGGAAAGGGGCCGGGCAGAGAGGCCGATTGGGTTCCCATTCTCAAAAAAAGACCGAAGGACAAACCTTTTTTTTGTTGGTTTGCCTCCGTAGATGCACACAGGGCTTGGCAGGCATCCAAAGAATATCAACCCCATCAACCTTCCGAAGTGGTCGTCCCTCCTTACCTGATCGATTCCCCTGAGACTCGTCGCGACCTGGCGCAGTATTATGATGAAATTAGTCGGATTGATTTCTTTACCGGCAAAATTCTTGATGAACTCAAAACACAGGGAATTGATGACAACACATTAGTTCTCTTTTTCGCAGACAATGGTCGTCCCTTTCCCCGCTGTAAAACCAGACTCTACGACAGCGGTATTAAAACGCCGATGATGGTGCGCTGGCCTGCTGTCGTAAAGCCAGAGACAGTCAGTAAGAGCCTGGTCAGTTCAATCGACATTGGACCGACAGTCTTGGAACTTGCAGGAGCCCCCATTGATCCGCGGATTCAGGGAGTCAGCTTTCAGAAATTGCTCACTCAACCTGATGCAATCACTCGTGACTATGCTTTTGCTGAACACAATTGGCATGTATTCAAGGCACACGAACGCATGGTGCGTTCAGGAGATTGGCTCTACATCCGCAATGCGTGGCCGGAACAGCGGAACCTCTGCGTCGAATCGATTGATTTTCCCTCAGGTGAAGTTCTCTGGCAGCGATTTAAGGCGGGTAAATTGAATCAATATCAACAGGATGTTTTTTTAAAGCCTCGACCCAAGGAAGAACTCTATCTCGTTACGGAAGATCCATATCAGTTTAACAATTTGGCCGCGAAACCAGAGTATGCTGATGAATTGGCGCGGCTGAGAGGCGTATTAAATCAATGGACTGAGGAGACAGGGGATACGATTCCAGAGAATCCGACTTTGGATCGAAATCAGCGACCCGGTGCACCCAAGCCGCCTGAGTTTGAACACCGTGAAATGCCGGGAGATGCAAAGCAGGCACATGCGATTAATGCGCCAGGACCCGTTCGGGCCCGCTAATTTGCTGGATTCAGATTTGGCTGCTCGATTTGATGCTACGGCTTTGGTACGATACTTTTTGCTTGAGATGATATGACAACAATATGATTTTACTTGGAGAGAAAAAATGACACGATATCGAGTCTGGGGATTGAGCCTGGCCGTTCTAGCGGCTGTTTGTCTGACAGGAAGTGTGCAAGCTGGCGAGAAGTCTGGCTGGGTAAATCTATTCGATGGCAAGACGCTCGATGGCTGGGTTCAGCATAATGGGACCGCCACTTATAAAGTGAAGGATGGTACGATTGAGGGGACGACTTCAGAAGGGAGTCCGAATTCCTTCTTGTGTACCAAGAAGAACTACGGCAATTTCGAATTGGAGTTTGAAGTTAAAGTTCATAATAAACTCAATTCTGGTGTGCAGATTCGTAGCCAGCAGGAGAATGGCGATGGTCGTGTGAATGGTCCTCAAGTAGAAATTGAAGCCAGTGGCAATAATGGTGCCGAAGCCGGCTATATTTATGGCGAAGCGATCAAATACAAAGTTGACGGTAAACTCAAAGGCATTGGTTGGATGACACCCGACGATCTGCGCAAGCCACATAAATATCTGAAAGATGGGGAATGGAACAAGTTCCGGGTCATCGCGAATGGCCCACGGATTCAAACCTGGGTGAATGGCAATCAAGTCTCAGATCTAACCGATGAGAGAGTTTATAAGTCGCATCCAACAGGCTTCATTGGTCTGCAGGTCCACGGCATCAAAAAGGGAACCGGTCCTTACTCGGTTGCCTGGAAAAATATTCGGATTAAAACACTCGACTAGACTTTCTGGATCTGCTTTTTAAAAGCATCCGAGTCTCATTTCGCGTTAATGAATCAAGGAGAGTCTGTGTCAATCAGGCTCTCCTTTTGGATTTCACTCGTCTGACAATCGATGAGATCTGGTAATCCCTGAAATCGAGATGATTCAACAAACACAAAATTCTGAACAAGACAGAACTGACAATCTGTGAATCTGAACTAAAAACAGTCATCATGAGTCATCGTGGGTATTGTGAATCAGCTCATGAAGATCACCAGCAGACTAAGATCCACTTGACTCGACCGCGACGAGTCTCCTCTTTCCATTTGGCACAGAACCCCGGTGAAATTTTCGCACTTGACGCCCTCGCGCCGTTCTTGAAACTCCCTGATTCTGCGTCGCGCGCGCGAGGCGCGTTTTTCTGAACACTGCTCACCACGCACCACCTCAGTTTGTGCATGCGAAAAAGCGTCTTTTTTTCCACATTTTCACCTGAAGCTTCAGAACCGGTTCCCCATGTCTCGTATTGAGTCACCCTTTTTGAGCACGCTTTCTGAAGCCACAAGCGAAACCAAACTGCGATTTCGTACCACTTCCGAGACATTAAGGCGCATAAGTTTCTCTTGACCCCTGTGTGCCGTTGGGCATGATGAGACCCACTCAACAAAGCAAGCTCGCCTTTAAATAAAGGAAATATAAGCATGACAACTCTCACCTCTCAAACGAGAACCAGAATCAGCAAAGAACAGCAAATTCAACTGGTACAGCTTGTAAAACATTTACTGAGCCTCGGAAAACATCCTTTGGAAATCAAACGCGCGGTCACTCTGGAATTCAACCTTTCCACACGTTCGATTAACCGCTATATCGCCCGTGCCCGCCACGAAATGGTGGAACGTCTGGAAGTTCCGATTGAGCAGTTACGTGCCGAATCGTTCTTCTTTTACGTCAGCGTGATCAACGATGCCAAATCCACTCAACGCGAACGCCTCCGCGCCCGCGAACGCATCGATAAACTCTTAGGCCTCGACAAACCAGCCCAATCCCGCGGCAGCCTCTGGCAACTCAACCTGACCCCGGCAGACATCCAAAACATGTCCGACGAAGAACTGGAAGCCGCCTACCAGAGCCTGCTGAAAGAAGCTAACGAACAAGAGCAAACCACACCATACCGAATAGCGCCCACTAGCCCAAGCTGAAAATGGAGAAGTGCATTGAGTATACGTAGGGGCAAACCCACGTGTTTGCCCGTCAGAGTTGGTGTGATTGTGATGCGTCATGCGGATGTTTTACAAGGTTCCATTTTGGGAGTGAATCGATGGAACGTCGTAAGGCGGGGCGACACATGGGTCGCCCCCTACGAGTGTGATGTTTGTTGGGCGATATCAGGCTCTGGTTATCTTTTTAATGTCACACCAATGACGTCGGCAGCGTCGTAGTTTTTCGTGCTTTTCGTGAATTTCGTGGTAGTAAAAAGCCGAATCGTCATGACAGTGACATTCAATAGTGCGCAAATTTCAAAGCGATCAAACAGTCCCATGAGCGACAGTGCGCTAGCACTCGGTAATTCGAAAGACCGTTTTCACTCACAACAGTAGGTGCCATACCACAATTCCCAGAATTCACTGTGTGCCACTGTCGGCTCGTCCGACAGTGATGGTCTAGAGGCAACCCTCACACCATCGGCATTCAGAATAAGTGAGTAAGCTCAGCTAAAGTTTGGGCCGAGCACAGCTTACTGGAGGTATAAGAGAATTGATGCTTGGTAGAGTGAATTACCACAGAGCAGGGAACCAAATAGTAACTTATGATTTATAAGAAACAGCACCGTCGGACAAGCCGAGCGGTGGCACCCGGCGAATCCAGAGACTAATGACAAATTTTGCTTAACCTGCCGGGATTACGATAGAAAACTTATAGGACTTCACTTGGGTAAAATCATTGTCGTGCAATTATAAAGTGTAAGATCTGTAATGCTCACCAAATTAAATAACTGAAACACATACTGAGTAGCTGCATTATTTGAATTAGAGTTTTGAAGAATTAATTATTGCCGGCTACTCATATGCTCATCGTACACTTTAAGTAATTTGTGATATAGATTATCAGCAGTAGTACGGTCTAGGTGATCCCAGATTTCACCCCTTTCTACTACTCTCGTAATCACAATTTCTTTGTAACAGTCAAATATATGTGTGTCTTTAAGGAAGAATATTATATTAGACCTTTCTTCGAAGATTTCTGGAATATGTTGACGACTTATGGGAATCAACGTAATCTGATCCATTAATCTTGTCATTGAACTTGATATGCCAATATTAGCATAAAGTCGTTCAACAGTAGCTTGTTCATTGGCCAAGTCATCTGGGTAGAAATATACATACTCTTTACGATCTTTAAGGTTTCTAAGAACCATCTCCGCCGTATCTTTTTTCGAAGAATCAGGCTCAAGATCAGGAGTGACTAACCATATCGTTTTGACAACAGGGGATTTTTCAATTTTGTAAATCGCACTTTTATAACTAAGATATCCCTTTTCAATTAAATGACCATACTCCGATTGCTCTGGTTGATCAGTAAATTCTTTTGCGTATTGCTCAATATCTGATAACTTGCTTTCGAGTTGACCTATCAATAATGTCAAGTCAGCAACTGATAACATGCTGAGCCACTTGCCTTTTCTGGCGATATCATGAATGGATTTTAGAGCTCGCTTTAGCTCATCAACTTTCCATTTTGTTTTGATCTTGAACCATATACTTAAACCAGTAGAGATTATTGCTATTGCGATACTCAAATAAGTCGCAATGTCAGTTCCTTTCATCTATCTGATTCCTTTGCGTGTTTGTTAATTTTATCATTCTTATTAACATGCATTTTTAATCATCACCTTCTACTAAAAATGAATGGATAAGCCCGAATAAAATTCGAACTAAGCACAACGAGTAGGAGATCTCAGGGTGATTCAAACTCAACCATTTCCAGTTTCCCTCGCACTTTCAGTCTGCTTCCCATTTCCCTCATACTCTGAGATGACAGCCTTCACGCGATCCGCATATTTAAAAATGTCATCAATACTATCAAGCTCAACACGTTCTTCGTTTTTATTTGAAAAGACTCCCAGGTATTTCTGTGAAGTATTAAAGCGAAGTCGGCAGATGGGCTTGCGGTTGTTATCGTCGAGCAGGATACCGCAATAGCTTTTGGTGTCTCTCATCGTGACACGCGAAACGTCAACCACTTCGCGGAGAATTGCTTTCACAACGTTAAAGCCATCTGTTTCTGCTTGAGTGGTTTCAATACCTTTTCTTTCAGAAGAGCTCTCGTCAGTCTCTTCTGACTCTGCGGCTTCTTCAGCTGTGGCTTCAGATTGATTGGCAGACAGGGCTGTTTTGAGGCGTTCATTAATGCGCTCATTGATAAATTGACTACGTGCGTCTTTGACAATCTTTGTAAACTGCTCAATGACAGGCTGAGTCAAGCGACCATCATAAACCTGATTTGTGATGAAGCGAACAAATGCTTCTGAAGGATTTTTGAGTTCTTCCTCCAAAATTTTCTTAATTGCACCGGCGTATTTCAGAGTACTCGCCGTTGTGAGAATATCTTCCAGAGAAAAAGCTGACTTCGTGAATTTCTTGAGTTCGTTGATATGATGATCTTCAAACTGGAGCATGTTGAATACAAAGAATGGCTTGGAGTCCATTTTGTTTGTTTCATCAATGTCTGAATAAAACTCGTATTCAATTCCATTTGTCAGAATGGCAAACCGCGCTGAGGTGACAGAAAAATAACGGTAAAGCTGTGACGCATGTTGTTTATGTAAATCGGCCCCAGACCATTTACACTCGACTAAGATAATAATCTCATCATCTTTCTTAATCGCGTAGTCGACTTTCTCGCCCTTTTTGGTTCCGATATCAGAAGTGTATTCCGGAATGACTTCGAGAGGATTAAAGACATCGTAACCCAGTGCACTAATGAAGGGCATGATGAATGCATTCTTGGTTGCTTCTTCAGTCTGAGTATACTCCATCTGCTTGGGGATTCTTGAAGCAATGTCTTTCATACGGTCAATCAGATCCATTGTTCCTCCTGTTGTAGAGCAAGAATAAAGTTACATACATGCCTGCTTTTTCAATTGCTGCACCAGATATGGCGCAACGAAGGAGTTCTGGAAGAATGAGCCATCACACTGCTTAAATTAAGAAATACTCTAATCAGTGAGAGTACAAAAGCACACAAACTCAGAACAAATAAACATTATGACATGCGGTATTCCGATGTCAACAATGTAGTTATTTTCAGTTTGTTGCATCAAGAAAGGCCTGACGCAAATGCCGACAGATTGCTGTTGCCTGTAGCAACCCCGAATTTCACAACAGTGATGCTGGACGATTGGAAACAGAATAGACGATTCAGAATGGCCATTAAGAACACGTAGGGGCAAACCCACGTGTTTGCCCGTCAGAGTTGGTGTGATTGTGATGCGTCATGCGGATGTTTTGCAAGGTTCCATTTTGGGAGTGAATCGATGGAACGTTGTGAGGCGGGGCGACACATGGGTCGCCCCCTACGAGTGTGATGTTTGTTGGGCGATATCAGGCTCAGGTTATCTTTTTAATTAATGTCACACCAATGACGTCGGCAGCGTCGTAGTTTTTCGTGAATTTCGTGGTAGTAAAAACCTCAAGCCGGAACATTGGCGGCTTCATATTCCTCGGCTTTGCGAGTTTCAATGGCTTCGAGGATGGGCGTAATGCCGGCATCCAGGGCGATCATTTCTGCGTTTTCCGCAGTGCGCCATTTCGTTTCAATCTCACCATTCTTGAGGCCCTTACCGCCAATGACCACCCGATAGGGAATTCCAATCAGGTCGGCATCCTTGAATTTGACTCCCGCCCGCGCATTTCGATCATCAAACAGCACATCCACACCTGCGGCCTTGAGTTCCTCGTAATAACGTTCCGCGGTCTGCATGACTTCGTCGTCTTTGGTATTCAGTGGAATGACGAGCACTTCATAAGGGGCAATGGAGAGCGGCCAGATGAGGCCGTTCTCGTCATGTCGTGTTTCTGCCAGACCAGCGACAATGCGGTTCACGCCGATACCATAACAGCCCATGATAATCGGATGTCGTTTTTCTTTTTCATCCAGAAACTCTGCATCGAGCGCTTCCGTGTATTTGGTGCCCAACTTAAAGACATGACCAACTTCGATGCCATGCACGATACTGAGCGGCTCACCACTTTTGGGGCAGGGGTCGCCTGCTTCCGCATTCCGCAGGTCATACGTGGTTTCCAGTTCATAGTCTCGACCGACATTGACATTCAATAAATGCGCGTCTTTTTCGTTGGCGCCCGTAACGGCGTTTTCAATCACAGGGATGTCGTGATCCGCGATGATTTTACACTGAATGCCCACAGGCCCGGCGAATCCTGTAGGAGCGTTTGTGACCTTTTGAACGGTTGCATCGTCGGCCAGTTCGACTGCTTCGGCTTCCAAAGCACGTCGAATTTTACCTTCGTTGGCTTCATGATCTCCGCGAATCAGGACGGCAACCGGTTCGTCATCTGCAAGATAAATCAGCGTTTTGATCATTTGCGCTGGCTCGCATCCCAAAAATTTGCTGACCTGTTCAATACTGGTGGCTTCCGGTGTGGCTTTCTTTTCCAGTGGTGCCGCATTTTGAGAGACTTTGATATCAGGAGTGGTGCGACCCGTATCCGCCCGTTCCAGATTAGCCGCATATCCTGAAGCTTCACAGTACACGATCGAGTCTTCACCGTTATCCGCGGGAATCATGAATTCATGCGAGGCATCACCACCAATGGGGCCACTTTCTGCTTCAACGGGCAGATATTTTAATCCACAACGGGCAAAGATCCGACAGTAAGCGCGATACATGCGGTCGTAGATTTCATCGAGTTGCTCAACCGAGGAACTGAAACTGTAGGCATCTTTCATCAAAAATTCGCTCGTGCGCAAAACACCGAAGCGAGGCCGCTCTTCATTGCGGAATTTCGTCTGAATTTGATACACGGTCAAAGGCAGCTGTTTATAACTGCTGATGCAATGACTCATCAATTCGGTGACGACTTCTTCATGGGTGGGACCCAATGCCATGGGAATGAGTCGATTCCCTCGTGGAACGTCAAACTGAATCAACACAGAACCAAAGGCATCTTTGCGCTGGGTGCGTTCGAACAACCCCAGTGGTTGCAGCGCGGGCATATGCAGTTCTGCAGCGCCGGCTGCGTCCATTTCTTCACGAACAATCTGAGCCGCTTTTTGCACGGCTTTCCAGCCGAGCGGGAGATAGGAGTACGCGCCCGCCATCAATTGACGAATCAGCCCCGCCCGCAACATTAATTGATGACTGGGGATTTCTGCATCGGCGGGAACTTCTTTGATGGTGGGGATCAGGGTATTCGTCCAGCGCACGTTATTTCCTTAAGTGTTTGATTTGAATGTGTTTACGTGAATATTATTTGTTTAAGTTAATTGTGAGGACGCCATCCTTGTGGATGGCCGCGTATTCTAGCAGAACAGAATCGTATTCAAAAGGTTCGGCTTCAGTGCGAAGGAAAATATTCAAATTGACCTAAGTCTATGCTCATAAGTGCCTTGTTTGATTTCAGTCGAATCAGCTGAGCCCGTTCTTCGGATTTACAGCAAAGCCGCGAAAAGCAAATAGGACAGACTTTCAGAACGGACAGGTGCCGGACTTGTTGAGCAGAATCGAACGGCTTAAGATCTTTCTATTGTGATTCTTAGAGAAACTTAAGATCGATAACAGCGTTTTTTTGTGTGATACTGAAAGCCGATTCGAGATGTCTCGTCAATATATCAATCAATTGAAGGATGGTGATACGGTAAATGAAGTTTACCTGTTAGTTGATAAGCAGTTACGTGCAAATCGCAATGCCAGCCTTTTTTTGTCAGCAGATTTAAGAGATTGTACAGGAGTTGTGAATGCCCGCATGTGGAATGTGCTTGAAGAACGGATGCAGCATTTTCAGGCAGGCAACTACGTGCAAGTGAAAGGAAAAGTGCATCTTTTTCAAGGCGCGTTACAGGTGATCTTAACCTATATCGAACCTGTTCCTGCAGAAAACCTGGATCCGGCTGAATTTCAACCTCAAGCCTCACAGGATGTGCAAAAGCTGTTGGCTCAACTGCGTGAGATCTTACTGGGCATCGAAAATAATGAGATTCGGACTTTAATGGAGTGTTTTCTCGTTGATGAAACGCTTATGGAAGAATTTTGCAAAGCACCTGCCGGGGTCAAAACTCACCATGCTTATCATGGTGGCTTGATTGAGCACGTCGTTAATCTGATGGAAACCGCTCAACGTCTGGCTGACTTGTATCCCAAAGTCGATATGAGCCTCTTGTTAGCGGGGATTTTCTTACATGATATCGGAAAAGTACGTGAACTCGGTTACGAAAACGAATTCGTGTATACCGATGAAGGACAGCTATTAGGTCATTTGATCATTGGCGTGGAGATGTTGACGGAAAAGGTGAATGCCTATCAGGAAATGACGGGAGAATCGTTTCCGCGAGAAGCAGAACTTCGACTGAAACATATGATCGTCAGTCATCATGGTACTTATGAGTTTGGCAGTGCTCGCTTGCCGATGACCCCCGAAGCAGTGGCATTACACCATCTTGATAATTTAGACGCCAAGGTAAATGAGTTCGCACGATTTATTGATGATGATCTGAATTCGACATCAAGCTGGACCCCTTATTCGCCCCGCTTGCAGCGAAAATTATTTAAGGGAATGACCGAGGATTAAGGTGATGCCCGATTTTGAGAAGAAAATTCTCGATTACGTTACCAGGCCCGGCTACACACCTGTGCGTGAAAAATCGTTGCTCAAAAAAGTGGGAGGCTCCAAATCAACGGCTTCGGAATTTGAGCAGGCCATGGAGAGTCTGCGTGCCAGAAAAGATATTCTGGTTTCTGATTCCGGTTTAATCCGTCCTGTTAAGAAAGAAGGGTGGATCGCGGGCACGATCAAGAAAACCAATTCTGGTGCGGGATACCTGATTCCTCATCATAAGCCCGATGATATTGCGCACGATCAACGTCACGCGGGAGACCTTTATATTTCCGAACGTGATTTGGGTGATGCTCAAACGGGAGATGAAGTCTACGCCACGGTGGTGAACCGCAGGCGAAGTGGTGGCCAGATTTGTGGTCGAGTCGTGGAGATCATCGAGCGGGCTTCGACCACCTTTGTAGGAACGTATTTTGAAGCTCAGGGAGAAGGCTATGTCCACGTTGATGGCAAAATCTTTAATTCTCCGATTCATGTGGGTGATCCAGGGGCTAAAGGAGTACACTCAGATGATAAAGTGGTAATCGATATCCTGCGGTTCCCTTCCAGGAATTATCTTGGCCAGGGTGTGATTTCGAAAGTACTTGGTCCCCATGGTAAACCGGGCGTTGATCTTCTTTCGATTATTTATGAATTTGGGATTCCGATGGATTTTCCAGAGGAAGTACTCGAAGCGGCCCGCGAACAAGCCAGTCTGTTTGATGAAAAAAAATGGGGTGATCGACGAGATCTGACAAAAGAGACTATTGTCACAATCGATCCCGCAGACGCGCGCGACTTTGACGACGCGATTTCTTTAAGCCGAGACGAACGAGGTCATTGGCTGTTAGGCGTTCATATTGCAGATGTGGCTCATTTTGTCAAAGAAGGTTCTACGCTGGACCGTGAAGCGAAAAATCGTGGTACCAGTGTCTATTTGCCTGGACGAGTCATTCCGATGTTGCCAGAAGTCATCTCGAATGGATTAGCGAGTTTGCAGGAGGGGCAGGTACGGTTTACCAAATCGGCGTTGATCGAATTCACGGCAGAGGGAATTCCCATCCATACGGAATTTGCAAATTCGGTCATTAAAGTCACCCAGCGTTTTGCCTATGAACAGGTCATGCCAATCGTGCAAGGGCGTGATCAGGAAGGTGGTAACGTTTCCACTCCCGTTCGTAGTTTGCTGAAAAATATGCATCATTTGGCGATGATCTTGCGTGGACGTCGATTTTCAGCGGGGGCGTTGGAGTTACATCTTTCGGAGGTCAGGCTTACATTTGATGCCAAACACCGAGTGAGTGGTGTGGTGGAGCGTGAACATGATGAAAGCCACCAGATCATCGAAGAGTTTATGCTGGCAGCAAATATTGCGGTGGCGGAGGCCTTCAATGACCGCGAGCTTCGTTTTCTGAGACGCGTGCACCCCTCTCCTGAGTTGCCTCGTCAATTGGCATTTGCAGACTTCGTGAATGCCCTGGGTTACACTTTGAAGAAGGCGCAAAGCCGTAAGGATCTTCAGAAGATTGTTGAGCAGGTGCATGGCACACCTGTTGAGCAGGCCATTAATTATGCTTTGTTACGTAGCTTAAAGCAGGCTGAGTACACGGACGAAGAGTTAGGCCACTATGCATTGGCTGTAGATCATTATTGTCATTTTACCAGTCCCATTCGTCGCTATCCCGACTTAACCATTCATCGGATGATCGATGAAATTATAGAACGACCCGAGAAGGGCAAAGGGCAAAGTCCGCAAGGCTTAAGGCAATTAGGTCAGGAACTTTCCTTGCGGGAACGACGGGCAGAAGCAGCAGAACGAGAGCTGACGAAAGTAAAACTACTCACTTGGATGATCGATAATGAAATTAAAACTCTCAATACGATGATCACAGGCGTCGAAACTTTTGGTCTGTTTTGCAGAGGGACGGATGTACCAGTTGAGGGGCTATTGCATATCAGCCGGTTGGGTAAACATGACTACTTTAACGTCGACTCTGCCAAATTCAGTATTGTCGGTGAACGGACAGGACAGGAATATCGAATCGGTGATATGTTGACGGTCGAAGTCGAAAAGATTGATCTGGATCGTCGCGAACTGGACTTTCGTCTGCCGAACTCGAAAAAAGCGGGGAAACCCGCAAAGAATGGTGCTTCACAACGAGGAGGGAAGTCGTCCAAGTCCTTTTCAAAAGCAAAACCGAATACAAAGAAGAACAGCCGCAAGCTGAAATCACAACGAGGCAAAAAGAAAAAAAGAAAATAGCAGTAAAGAACAATGAGAGCGGAGATCATTTGCTGACTGTCCGATGATAAGTAGCAGCGTATAATATTTATGTGAAGAGACTTTTTTGTGATCAATCTGGATGAAGTCCTTGAAATTTCAAAAAGGGATGTAGTTTATAATCGGGTGAAGATTGATGTTCAAAGGTAAAGAAATATAATAACTTAAGTTGTATTACGAATTGAAACACCTGTCTTTAAAGAAGCAAAGAAGTTCAAATGTGGGGCTGAAGAAGCCGCCGCTTTAACAAAATTTTATTTCACAACATTATTTGCGGGATCGCCTTAGGGTAACCGGGTGAAAGCTGAATTATGGTGACGAAATTGGCAGAACAACAGCAGTCCTCTTCTCCGGGAAGTGGGAGATCGGCCACCAAGTGGATCATGACTCTTCTTTCCTCCTCCATTGGCCAAAAGTTCGTGATGGGCATCACCGGACTCTTGCTGTGCGGCTTTCTGGTCGTGCATTTAGCGGGAAATTTACTGGTCTATGTTGGAGCAAAGGCCTACAACAATTATGCACATGAACTGCATAGTATGATGCTGCTGCCAGTGGCAGAAGTGGGCTTATTTCTGTTGTTATTCGTTCACATTGCCTTGGCTTTTAAGTTAACCCGCGACAATCAACGGGCGCGGCATATCAGTTATCGGGAGACTCAAACAAAGATTCAGGAAAAGCCTTCCCTCTTCAGCAGGACTCCGATGGGGGAAACCAGTTCCTGGATGTTTATTTCCGGTTCGATCATTCTCGGATTTTTAGTCATCCATATGATCGATATGAAATTGCAAGCGAATCCGACTGTCGATTATACGGATGCAAAACCTTATGACATTATTGTTCAAGTGCTCGGTAGTAGTCTGAGCGCTCCGTTTTATATTGTGGGAACCATCGTGCTTGGTTTTCATTTATCACATGGATTCTGGAGTGCCTTTCAGTCACTGGGGCTGAATCATCCCAAATACATGCCCTGGATTAAAAAGCTGGCGATCATATTCGCGTTTGTCATTGCCGCTGGTTTTGTAAGTCTACCGATCTGGGGATATTTCATTCGTTAATTGTTTCTGGTTTCATTCATTGTTGCAGAAAACGCAATTGTTAAACTGTTTCCGTTTTGAAGGTTAACATCATGGCCGAGGCGGCTACTACGGTTCTGAATTCTCGTGTTCCTGAAGGGCCTATGGCTGAGAAATGGGACCGTTGTAAACAGGAAATGAAGCTGGTGAATCCGGCCAATAAACGGAAGCACAAAATTATCGTTGTGGGAACCGGTTTGGCAGGGGCTTCGGCCGCTGCTTCCCTGGCTGAACTGGGATATCAGGTTCAGTCTTTCTGTTTCCAGGATTCTCCGCGGCGTGCGCATAGTATTGCCGCCCAGGGGGGAATCAACGCCGCCAAAAACTACCCGAATGATGGCGACAGCGTCTGGCGATTGTTTTACGACACCGTCAAGGGAGGAGACTTCCGCAGCCGTGAGGCGAATGTGCATCGTCTGGCTCAGGTGAGCAATAACATTATCGATCAATGTACCGCTCAGGGAGTTCCTTTTGCACGTGATTACGGTGGATTGCTGACGAACCGTTCATTCGGTGGGGCTCAGGTTTCACGTACTTTTTATGCCCGTGGTCAGACCGGGCAGCAATTGTTATTGGGAGCCTATAGTGCATTAATGCGACAAGTGGGGACAGGACGTGTCAAATTGTTTCCGCGACGGGAAATGCTGGATCTGGTTGTTATAGATGGTGTCGCACGCGGGATTATCGTTCGGAATCTGATCACTGGCGAATTCGAGAAATATTCTGCTGATTGTGTTTTACTTTGTACGGGGGGGTATGGAAATGCCTTCTATCTTTCCACGAATGCCAAAGGTTCCAATGTGACGGCAGCCTGGCGTTGTCATAAACGAGGCGCTTATTTTGCCAACCCCTGTTACACGCAGATCCATCCGACTTGTATTCCCGTCAGTGGTGATTATCAGTCCAAACTGACATTGATGAGTGAAAGCTTGCGAAATGATGGCCGTGTCTGGGTTCCTCAGGCACAGGATGATAAGCGTCGTGGAATTGAAATTCCCGAAAATGAGCGCGACTACTATCTAGAGCGTCGTTATCCCGCCTTTGGAAACTTAGTGCCACGCGATGTTGCGTCTCGGGCATCCAAGGAGCGTTGTGATTCTGGTTACGGAGTCGGAACAACGGGACAGGCCGTCTATCTTGATTTCCGTGATGCAATTGCCCGCGACGGGAAACATGTAATCGAAGCAAAATATGGCAACCTGTTTCACATGTATGAAAAGATTACCGGTGAAAATCCTTATCAGGTGCCAATGAGAATTTATCCTGCCGTCCATTATACGATGGGAGGCTTATGGGTTGATTATCACCTGCAAAGTACCATTCCTGGGTTGTTCGTGCTGGGAGAAGCCAATTTCTCGGACCACGGCGCGAACCGCTTAGGCGCATCAGCTCTGATGCAAGGTTTGGCGGATGGATATTTTGTCGCCCCTTATACCACTGGTCACTTTCTTGGCTCTCAGAGTTTGCCTGATGTTTCCACTGAAGACGAAGCATTCTCGGAAGCGATGGCGAATGCCCAGGATCGTAATGCCAAAATTCTGGGTGTGCAGGGAACGCGTTCCTCAGACAGTATCCACCGGGAATTGGGGCACATTCTCTGGGACTATTGTGGCATGTCGCGTGAGAAACAGGGACTGGAATCTGCCATGGGTAAAATTCGTGATCTGAGAGATGAGTTCTGGTCCAGTATCAAAGTGCTGGGGCAGGGCGAGCAGCTTAACCAGAACCTGGAACACGCAGGCCGTCTGGCTGACTTTCTGGAATTTGGCGAGCTGATGGTGCGTGATGCACTCGTTCGAGAAGAGTCGTGTGGCGGGCATTTCCGTGAGGAACATCAGACCAAAGAAAACGAAGCATTACGGGATGACGATAATTTTTGTCATGTGTCAGCCTGGGAGTTCACCGGAGTTGGAAACGACCCGGTCGAACATCGCGAGCATTTGGAATTTGTTGAAGTACCTCTGGCTACGAGGAGTTATAAATAATGAGCGAGACACTGGATCTAACGCTCAAAGTATGGCGGCAGGCGGGAGCGAATGCACCGGGACGCTATGTGGAATACCAATTGAAAGAGATTTCCACACACATGTCTTTTCTGGAAATGCTGGATGTCCTGAATGAGCAGTTGAATGAAAAAGGCGAAGAAATGATTGCCTTTGATCACGATTGCCGTGAAGGCATCTGTGGTATGTGCAGCCTGATGATCAACGGTCAGGCACATGGGCCAGATTCTGGCACCACAACCTGTCAATTGCATATGCGTCGCTTCAAAAATGGAGATACGATTGTGGTTGAACCATGGCGTGCGAAGGCATTTCCAGTCGTGCGTGATCTGGTTGTGGATCGCAGTGCCTTTGATCGCGTGATTGAAAAAGGGGGATTCATCTCAGCAAATACAGGTAATGCGCCCGATGCGAACGCAGTCCTGGTGCCTGCGCCAATTCAGGAAACCGCCATGGATGCGGCCGCGTGTATTGGCTGTGGCGCTTGTGTCGCGGCCTGTAAAAATGCCTCGGCGATGTTGTTTGTTTCTGCGAAGGTATCACATTTGTCAACACTGCCTCAGGGGAAACCGGAGCGTGCTTCTCGGGTAGAGAATATGGTGGCGCAGATGGACTTGGAGGGCTTTGGAAACTGCACGAATACAGAAGAATGTCAAGCCGCTTGTCCTGCTGAGATTTCTGTTTCGAATATTGCCCGGCTCAACCGAGAGTATCTGCGGGCTCAGCTTTGCTCCAAAGAATAACGGTTCCAGTTCAATCTCAATTCATGAAAGCGAGGATCCCTGTTTGTGACCTCGCTTTTTTACTGCGCGAAGAGTTCTGAAATTTTGGGATTCCCGCTGTCTGATGATTGCGTGTTGGAACATAAGCTTTCAAAATAGACCAGCCTCGTTTCAAAAAAATTGAATCTATTTTGATCAAAAAATCTGTTTTCAACCGAGAGAAAAGAGAGAAGTCCCTTGTCTGATTCATTGTTATTTACTGCCTGTCATGCATGGCACGTTGCGCATGGTGGCCGCATGGTTGATTTTGCAGGTTGGGACATGCCTTTATTGTATTCCAACATTACCGAAGAACATCATGCCGTACGAAAAACAGCAGGTCTCTTTGATATTGCCCATATGGGACGGCTTTTTTTTACAGGCCCGGATGCCTGTCGTTTTCTGGATACATTGCTGACGAACAATGTGGAATCTCTAAAGCTGGGGCAGATTCGCTATTCACTGGTGACAAACGAGTCAGGGGGAATTCTGGATGATGTGCTCGTTTACCGGTTTTCCAATTTTTATATGCTGGTGGTCAATGCTTCGAATCGATTGAAGATTGTGGATTGGATTGAGCAACAACGCTTGGGGTTTGATGTTCATGTTGAAGACCAAACCACTGAAAAGTTTATGCTGGCCTTACAGGGGCCGGAATCACTGAATGTGCTTTATCCAATCACAGACGCGAATCTAAGCGAGATCAAATATTATTTTGGAGTCGAAACCAAAGTTTTGGGTGTGGATGCCCTGGTGAGCCGAACCGGTTACACGGGCGAAGATGGTTTCGAAGTGGTGCTTGATCAAACGCATGCAGTTACACTCTGGGAGCGGTTGATTGCTGATGGGCAGGCGGTTGGTTTGGTTCCCACGGGATTAGGGTGCCGGGACACACTGCGGTTGGAAGCGGCAATGCCTTTATATGGTCATGAGTTGAACGAGCAGATTGATCCGTTTACCGCTGGTCTGAACTTTGCTGTGAAGTTGAAGGGCGCTGATTTCATTGGCAAAGAAGCTTTAATTGCAGCAAAAGCACGAGACGACAAAGAAATCCGTGTGGGTATTATATTGGACGGAAAACGTGCTGCCCGGGAAGGCTCTCCCCTGTTTCAGGGGGATCAACAAGTAGGAACAGTCACATCGGGGTCTTTTTCTCCCACGCTCGAAGCCCCCATTGGAATGGCTTATGTTAAGCCGTCATTTGCAGAAGCGGGTCAGACGCTGGAAGCTGATATTCGTGGGAAACGATATCCTGTAAAAGTAGTTGCGTTACCATTCTATCAACGCGACACTTAGGAAAAATCATTTATTGGTGACGTGGTCAGCATCCGCCAGGACTTCCTGTGCTACGTCCTGCACGAAGTTGTCGATCTGTTTTTTCTCTTTGGCTGGTGGCGGGGCACCTGCATTCATACCAACTCCCGGGTTGGAAATAAACGAGGGAGCCATGTCAAGAATCGCGCCCCAGTAGGTCCTGAAGACGGGATATTTGACATCCGGGTTTTGTTCCTGATAGTCATCCATTTTTTGCAGAAGTAAGTTGTGAGCAATTCTGGGATGGCGGTGGTGGGGACCATGTACAAAAATGTCAAAATTAAAATACGTACATAACTTGGTAATGATATTCGAGCCAACGACAGTTCGTGTACCCAACATGGGGTCGTAGCTGCTCATTCCCAAGTGTTCGGTAAACTTCCGCGTATTTTGATAAATTCCCGCCAGATAGTGGGGCAGGAACCAGACGCGTGCTAAGTCCCAAAGTGTCCCATAGTAGGCACAGGCTCCTATAATCGACCCCCAGAACAGGACAATTGCAGAAAATTCATAACGAATGGTTCTGCGTAACTTGGGATCTTTGATCGGTGAATCTTTATGCCAGAAAATGCGTCCATATATGTAAGGCGCCATGAAAAGGCCAAGGAAGAGATCAAACCAGATAAAGATTCTTCGAAAGCGGAGTGACGTATTGGGGTCTGAGTAAGGCCATAGCTCCCAGTCACTCGGTTTATTTAAGTAGGCGTGATGGCGAATATGACTTTCTCTGTAGATCGAGTAAGGAACAAACATCGCTGTTCCCAGAAAACGACCTAACCAGATACTGGCATTTTTAGATCCGGAAAGTGTGTGGTGCGAGCATTCATGAAAGCAACTGGTCCAGCAGAAGAGACAATAAGAAGTAAAGAGTGTCCAGAACACTTGCCAGCCGATCGCGTTATTAGGCCAGTAAGTTGCTATGCACCAAAGTCCAACAGCTCCCAACGGTAAGAATAAAAATCGTGGGATTGTGGATTTTTCTTCAAGATCTTTTAATTCCTGCTCAGTGAATTGTGTGACGGACACGTTGTAGCTCCGGTCTTTTTAAACTGCTAGCACTTTTTCTAGTATTTTATTTTGTGTTTTACCTGATAGAGGCAACTCATAGTTGATATTATTACTCTATCTTATCTCAGATAAAATGTACTCCGACTATTTTTGAGAGTCAACTTATCTGATTTTTCGGCCTTTTTGACTCATTGCTGTACTAAGTCTTGCAGCCTCAGATCGTTAGTAGCATTATTTTTTTAAGTCGGATGATTTGGAGTTAATATATACAATAGGAATTTTAAGTTGATTGCAAGGGTTTCGAGTTGTTAAATTATTGCAAGATTTAGTATTCATTTCTTTAAAAATATTGCTATTTCGACCAGATCCGTAGTTATTAAATAGTTCAGACTTAGCATAGATTTTAGTCAGCAAAGTGGTCTTTCAAACCGATAAAAATCTTCATTATCCATATTTGGCAGGGAGATACTACAATATTCCCTTATAAATTCGTAAAACAAGCTAAGGAGTGAATCCTCTCAGATGGCAGAATATTCAAATTATCAAAAAGATGTGATCAAACGCTACTATGATAACCGCGATTCGATCGACCAGCAAAAATTAGCCGAATTGTGCACAAATCTCTATTTGGCAGAGGGCAAGAAAAAAGCAAAGCTTTGGGACAAAGCTCGTGACATCATGGAACGTTTGGAAATTCCTGCCTCGCGGATTGATCATATTCTTACGTCGGAAGACCCCGCGGTTTTGGCAGAACTTGTCAAAGACCTTGAATCGGGATCCATCCGTTAATGCCGTTTTGAGAGTGAAATGTCATCGGTGGTAGCTCGACAGTAACATTCACTTAATCGAGCGCCTCTTCCAGAGTGGCACAAAGTTCCTGTGGGACTGCTGCATCTTTGCTGACACTGTGATTGGCTGTGACTGAGTACACGGTCGCCGTGAGGGTCATGATAGATGCCGACGTATAGAACATCGGAACGATGCCCCAATTGTCGATAATACTCCCCAGAATGGGTGCAAACACAATCGCACCGATATCGAAGAAACCGAGCACAATGGTAGTTCCCGTTCCACGATAGTGTTTGGGGAACGATTCTGTACCCAGTGAAACGACGGCGGGGAACAGGAGAGCATGCCCAAAACCGCACAAAATGGAGGGGCCAATTAATTGCCATTCCCGTGTGATTGATGGAAGAATGATGTGACCGATCGCATGTCCCATCAGCCCCATAATGATCATTTTATTTCGTCCGACAGTCTCTCCCCAGCGTCTGGTCAAAATACGAATGACAAAGGCAGAGATCGCATAACCGGCAAAGAAGGTTCCAATTCCCCCTAATCCGCGTTGCGTGACGAACCGGGTTAAAAAGACACTTACCACCGTGAAGCTAAGCCCCATCATGATGGCAATCACAACGACCTGACCGGGCCAATAGCGGAACAGCAACTGATGAGCCGCGGGTGTGAATCTAGGTCTGCGGTGAATATCATTACGGGTAATGGTAAGCACAATGATAAAGTATAATAGTCCCAGAACGGCAGGGGTGCCGAACACAGCATAAAATTGAGCATTTCCGGGAGCGAACCAACGCATCATCCAGTCACTGATCTGGGTACCGAGAATGATTCCGACGAAGCCACTGCTACCTAAGCTGCCTATGACTTCGGTTCTGCGATGGTGAGGAACTTTTTGTTGAATATGGACGACTGAGCAGGTAAACATGCCTGCAATTCCAGTTGCAAAAAATGTCCTTAAGGCGAATATTTCCCAATCCAATGATCTACATAATGCCGTTCCGCCTGCACCAATGACAAAGACGACTGCGGAGATGGCCCACAATCGTCTGACTCCATAGCGGTCAATTCCCTGGCCCATAAAGAACCGTGCAATCAATGCCACAAATACACCACAACTAACGATGTCTCCAACGAGTTCTTCAGTTCCGCCAAGATAGGTAATCAAATCAGCAAAACGAAAGGTAAGGGCGTTTGCAGTGACCAGAATCACATTTGCCAGGTAACAAAGCCAGAAAAGTCGGTTGTAGATCGGTTCCTCTTGATTAGTGGGAACAATAGGGGTAATTGACATTTGTTTTTTAAATTAAGGTTGGGCAGATTGCCGTATCCAAGAATGAACTTGTTTATGGAATCTGCACTGTTTTCTGTTTACATTCCAAACGTAAATCCGTTGATGAGAAATCACGGACAGAGGAGAGAAGGTTTCACGAGTTTCATTCGTGAAATGTAGTTGTCACGAACCACACCCTTTAGACACCAAACATGCGCCTAAGTTCGTAATTATGAGGCGAGGAGAGACTCATTTTGGGCAAAACGCCACATCTTACGAAAGTATCCTGAACCTTTCACTAATAATTTTAGCAAAGTGGCAGCCATTCGTCTAACGGAGAATAATGAATCTTTGTGGAAAGAGGATCTGATCTCTGGATTTTCAATTTTGTATTCGGGATCAAAATTGAAGTTTGATGTAGTTAAGATCCTTGTATTTCACCATTTAACCGCCAAAGGCACTATAGCGTTTCGTCCCGAAGTGGAAGGCGACTCGATTCATTACAAAGAGGACAACAATCCAGACCACTTCAATAGACAATTCGAAAATGAGCTCTTCGTTTGTATATTTTCCGAGGAACACGGCACCAGGGAAATATGCCAGATATTTAAAAGGCAATAGCTGCATCCAGTGACTTAGCGGTTCTGGAAAGAGGTCGAGTGGGATCATGTGCCCGGAAAGAAAGTAATTCAACATCATATAAATGAAGATCAGTGAACTGACTTCCAAAAACCAGAAGGCGATCAACCCGATCAATGATTCGATCAGGAATCCCACCAGAAACGCCATTAATAGAGACAGAATCCAGGCAGTGATCGTAAATGCATCGGGTACACCACTGAAATACTCACGGCAAAGATAAAAGACAAGAACAAATGGTCCAATGGCGACCAGGTAATATACTAGTTTGTGGGCCACACGAGCCCAAAACAGATATCCCAGCATATCAATCGGTTGAACTAAATATTTTTTGATGGTTCCATCGCGTACGTCGTTGGCAATGCCGTTGGATAACCCCGGCATACTGGAAAATGCCCGCCCTACCATGACAAGCAGATAATAGGCGACCATTTCCTGATAGTTATACCCTTTAATGGAACCAATGGGAGAAGTGGTATAAATTCCGTAGATCGCGCCCCACAGAAAGATTTGCGTCACAATGGGAAGGAACCGAACCAACGTGGCAAAGATAAAATCTCCCCGGTAAACAAGACGTTCTTCTACAGAAGTCTTTAAAATAATCCAATTGGTTCGCAGGTTGGCGATCATATTCTTGATATCGAAAAGTCGGATTTAAAACCGTTGGTGAATCTTACGGGACGATTTGTTTTGTTTCCAATGCATCAGTTAGTCCGTCGTTGATTGCAGCTCACTCTTTGCGTTTTGTGAATGGTCTGAATCCTCTTTATGCTCAGTGAAGACTTCTGCAATCACTTCTTCCAGTGGTCTTTCTTGCACACCCACATCCAGAATACGGTACTTGGAAAGCAGGCTTGACAGAATTTCCGGAATTTTATTTCGAGGGACTTTTAGTTTGACACGAGGTGCTTCATTTTCAATGACTTCTCCCCACTGTGAAAAGTCTCTGGGCATGTCATCGCCGTCGAACTGGACATCCATAATTTTATGGTTGCTGAACCGATCCAGAATGTCGCTCAATGGGCCATCATGTTTGATCGATCCCTGGTTAATGATGACAGCGCGTTTGCAGAGTGCTTCCACATCTTTCATATAATGACTGGTTAACACAACGGTCGTTTTTTGCTCAATCTGATAGTACTTTAGAAATTCCTGTACGCGCCGCTGAGAAACAACGTCCAGGCCGATTGTAGGTTCATCCAGAAGTAAAACATCAGGTCTGTGGAGTAATGCCGCGATGAGTTCCATCCGCATGCGTTCTCCCAGTGAGAGCTCGCGAACAGGTTGACCAATCAGGTGTCGTACTTCGAGCAGACTGGTTAATTCATCAATGCGTCGCGTGTATTCTTGTGGATCAATTCGGTAGATTTCTTTATGGAGACGAAATGATTCCTGGGCAGGCAGATCCCACCAGAGTTGATTTTTTTGCCCCATGACCAGCGAAAATCGACGACGGTATTCATTTTCGCGTTTCCAGGGAATGTGACCTAAAACGGTTGCGGTACCGGCTGAGGGGAAAATGAGTCCAGACAGAAGTTTGAGCGTTGTTGTTTTGCCGGCACCATTCGGTCCGAGGAATGCCACCATTTCGCCCTGTTCGATCGTGAAACTGACATCAGAAACAGCGTGTACGGTTTTATGATCGCGATGCCATAACCCCTTGATAGAAGCGAAGACTCCTTCATTTTTTTGGTATACTTTGTAGGTTTTTTCGAGATTTTTTACGACGATGGCGTTCATGGTGCCATCTTACGGTACCCGCCGTTTCGGGTCGAGCGACAAAGTATGAGAATCGCAAAAAACAGGTGCCCTACCAGTACCAGATGTTAACCGTCTTGTCTGACTACTGTTGTTTTTCGGCTTCAGCCAGAGCGTTACGGATCTGACTCGCGATTTCCGGGTCGCACTTGGGAATGGTTTGCTTCGGAATAACATGTTCCTGTTTGGCGTAGTAGATGTTCAATAGTGAATTTCGGATGCCGGAGTCGCCTTCTAACTGTTCTCTGCCATGCCAGCTCTTTTTTCTCAGAGTGTTAATCACTGAAAACGCGAATGCACTGTTCGGTTCAAATGGATTCTGTTTGACTTTTTCAAATCCTCTGAATCCTTTTGGTTTACCAAGCACATGTTGTGGGACAAGATTACGTCTGTAAAGGGCAGTTCCCAGTTCGAGTTGAGATCGATCCCGGGGCAGAGCAATCTGGAATGTCACAATTTTTTTGCGTGTATCAGGGTGTGGGGTAATGAAGTAACCTGGTTTTTCACGCATCAGGCTTAATCGAGGAAACGCTTCGATTTGGTTGACTTCTGAACGATCAATACCAAATCGATAAGCGATGCCGGAACTTAAACAATTGAAGACCGCCTGTTTCAGTTCGGAGGACGCTAGAGCATTTCGAATTCCCAACCAAAGTTGCTGCTGTTGCTCATTGAAACCCTGGTTGATTCTTTCCGACGCAAGTTCAAATTCAAAGCGGTTTGATTCACCATTCTCCATAATATGCCGTTCCCCCATCGTTGTATAATTTGATTGCTCTGGGAGATTTTCAATGAGCTCGGCATAGATATCATTTGGGAAGATATTTGTCACAGCGATATAGGGAAAAGGCTCTTCGTACGGTTCGGTTTCATTCAACCGCTTCATCATGTGTGTTAAGACATATTGAGTGATTTCAGTACTGGCTGTGAGTGTTTTAAGGGCCATCTTTTCATCCTTGAGTCGTTTGGCTATGTATTACGATTTGATCGATTGCTCTCTATTGACCAGGAATTTCGTTCTATAAAAGTGCCAATGGTCTCGATCTTACCCTGGTCATTTTTAAAATGATTCTGGTGTTTTATCTGATATGTCAACAAAATCCTATAGCAAAAATTTTTGCGTTCTATTTGCTATCTAATCTAATTAAGTGATCGATCACATCCCATCAACAATCACTTTTCTATTATGGAATTTAAATTTCTCGCGGTGATGGGGCTGTACCAGAAAATTTTCATTTTGAGCTACCGCCATCAATGCTTGCTTTCGCTTAAGCACGTAATTGCCCCAATTTCCTTTCCGGCCTCCGTGAAAATAACATGCGAAAGTGCGGATATTTACTTTTAAAACGGAATCAATCTGCTTTGGACCGTAATTGGGAAATGGTTTTTACTTCTCAGCCAAGGCTTTGCGTATTTTATAAGCAACAAGCGGATCGCACATTGCTGCCGTTGCTATATGAGTCGCATTGGCACCGGCGGCGAGAAAACTTTTTACATCACTGGCAGAGCTGATGCCTCCACAGCAAATCAAAGCAGTATCAGTGGCTTTTCCAGATGAGCTTGCGAGTAATGTAGCAAACATTTTAAGTTGCTTGAGAGCTGCCTCTTTGGTTGCCATACCACAGATGCCCCGTTGTTCCCCAGCAAAGAGTGGTTTGCCTTGATTGTCAATGACAGTGGTCGCTACGCTATTTGTCATAGCGATCCCTGAAGCAAAGGGCTGGATTGCCTGTAATAATTCTTGAGCCTGCTTTTGGTCAGGCACATGTCCAATTTTGACGAGGTACGGAACAGAACGGCTTACTTCTTTGACGCGACTGGCGACGAAGGCGGCTGCCTCTGGTTCCTGATAAAGCTGTCCGTCTCGCGTGCAGACGTTTGGACAAGAAAAGTTTGTTTCAATGCAATCAGCGCCACTTTCGATGGCCCAGCGTGCACACTTTGCATAATCGTCAGCCAGATCGTCAAGCGACCAGCCAGGTTCCAAACTGCCGACGACAGATACAGAGAGTATTTTCTCATCGGCAAGCAACTTACGTGTTTGTTCGATATCCTTGCGCCATATGTCTGGCGATGCTGAGGGCATGCCAAAAGAAACGGCCCAACTTCCCTGCATTTGATTTGAAATTGAAACTTGTTGTTCTCCGCCTTCTAATGAAGTCGTAACGACTGGTTGCAAGTTAGGGAGTGGATAACACTCTCGCGATCTGGATCTGACCGTTTTATAGGTGAGAACATCAAATCCAAGACTGGCGTAATAGAGAACCCATTTCCCATTCAGTAATGGTCCTGCAGGCATTCCCAGTGGAGAAGAAACAGGCAGGCCACAAAATGACCATTGGCCCGGAACAGTCGGCTGTTCCAGCTCGACAGGTTGGGGCGGATTGTCATAGTTCCATTGATAGGTCTGCCGTAGATCATAGCGTGGCAAGGGTTCTGTAGTTTGCATGGGAGAGCCAGAATAGGAAACCGTGTGTTCTTGAATGAGGCTGTTAAAATTGTAGCAGTCTCAGATAAATGATCACAGGTTTAAGTGACTCAAAAGATGCATTGCGCTTTGGAGTGTGTTCTTAGAAATCGCAATGGGAAATGCTATGGCAATCAAACAGAGAGCATAAAAAAACTCCGAACCCTTCAATGGGTTCGGAGCAGGGGCTAGTGCATTCGGTTTAATAATTTTAACGTTGAACTGTATTCATGCTTTTCAGAAGATTCACATAGTCGACGGTGATATTCAGAATTTCATCGTTATAGTGATCTTTCTTGAAAATATCTTTGTCGGCTTTGGTATCTTTCTTTTCTTCCTCTTTCTTTTCTTCTTTATCCTTCGTCAACTCTTTACGACGAGCGGCTTCGTTAAGTGAAATGGTCTTCTGGTTTTTCTTTTCGAGATATTTATCAATCTCTTTCTGAGTTTCTTTGAATTCCTTATTTGCGACGATTCGTTTTGCACTCGATTGCTGTAGAGGATTCAAAATTTGTTGGTTCACCATGCCAACAGGAGCGAATTGAGCAACATCAATTTTGTCGAACTCCATTGCATCATCTAGGAACGATTCTCCTAAATCCATATTGTCGATAAGTGAAGGCAGAATCACGTCTGAACGCACACCCCGATTTTGAGTGCTATCGCCATTGACTCGGTAGAATTGCTGAATCGTGAGTTTTAAAGCTCCCAGATCCTGCTGACCTCCGAGAAAACTAAATGCATTCTTCCTGACGGGCATGACATTTTGTACGGTTCCCTTGCCGTGTGTCGTGGTGTCACCGATGATAATACCTCGTTTGTAATCTTTGATCACACCAGCAAAAATTTCTGATGCGGAGGCTGACAGTCGATTACAGACAACCACGAGTGGTCCTGTATAGACAGCCCCCGGTTCGACATCACTATGAATTTTGCGCTCACCGTCCATTTGTTTGACTTGAACGACCGGGCCTTCATCGACAAATAAGCCTGAAACTTCGATGGCTTCACTGAGAGCTCCACCACCATTGAAGCGTAGATCGATCACGATGCCATCCACGCCTCCCTGATCACGAAAATCGTTCAGTACCTTGCGAACGTCGCGAGCGGTACTCTTAAAGTTCTCATCGCCTCGTTGAGCACCACGGAAATCGCGATAGAAGGAAGGGATACTGATGACACCAATCCGGCCTGTTTGACCCGGGATGCGCTCACCGCTTTCAATGATCTTGCCTTTGACTTCCGATGTACTGAGTTCAATTTTCTTACGAGTTAATTTATAAACATCGGTAGTACTGTCTTTTTCTTTCTTGACTCTAAGTTGCACGATGGTTCCCCGTTTACCACGGATGTATCGCACAACTTTGCTGAGTTTCATTTCAACAACATCAACGAAGTCACCATCTTCTTGGGCAACAGCGATGATTTTATCACCTGCTTTGAGACGACCATCTGCATCTGCAGCACCACCGGGAACAATCTCAGCGACCGTCGTGTAACCATCTTCCGAGCGAAGTGCGGCACCAATGCCATCCAAACTGAGCTCCATGCTGATCCGAAAATCTTCCAGAGTCTGTGGCGACATATAACTGGAATGAGGATCAAAACAGTGAGTCAACGCGCTCAAATACATTTCCAGTTTTTCAGGATTTTCAGTCTGGGTCATTGTTCTCAAGTTATTGCGGTAACGTTTATGCAATTGCTCACGCGCTTCACCAATCTTTTTATCGTCCAAAATCAAAGCCAGTAAATCGTATTTCACTCGTTTTCTCCAACGCTCATTCATCTCAGTTTGATTTTTGACAAAATCAAGATCTTTGGCGTCAACCACGATAGATTCATCAACCGTGAAATCATGATCTACGTCAACCAGTTGCTGGGCATAGTCCATGCGTTCCTGCAGTCTCTGCAGATAGAGGTTAAAACAGTCGTAAGCAAATCTGACATCACCGGCTGTCAGCTTTTCATCTAATTGGTTTTGCTCTGCTTTGAAACGATCAATATCCGATTGGTAGAAATAGAGTTTTTGTGGATCGAGTTGTTTGATGAACCGCTTCATCAATTTAGCAGAGGTTTCATCATTAATGGGTTTACCACTAATGTGAAAACGACTGACCATCGCACACACTCGCTTCGCTGTGACCGAATCATTGGATGAATCTGGAGTGGTAGCTTGCTGCGCAAAAATCGCGGTTCCCAACAGGAGAACCATACAAAGGCTAAGAGCAGAGGCTGCTTTAGAGGGAGGATTTAACTTCATAAGTTTCGTCCGTTTATTGGATTTTAGGTGACGTTGAGAAACAATGAGAGAACCCAGCGTTCAGCCGAGTATCTCTTAATGTAGGCAGCTCGATATTATAGGATCAGAGAAAACAGGACAAGATGACATTTTTTGCTCTTTGAGCGCTCATCTGCTTATCAGAAGCTGATTTACCTTTAAGAGTGCCTCAAAACCCACTGCCACGAAATCATGTCTTCAGTGAAAATTAGTACTTCATTAGTACGTCATTTGTGATGTCTCTGTTGGTCATTATTGCCTGCATTTCGCTGAGAAACAGTTGAAATATGAGTAAAACGTCAAGTTTAACGTTATCTCTGTGATTGAGTTTTATAGAATGATATCAAGGTTGATTGTGGGTATGTCCTTTAATTACAAAGGTTTACATCTTGTTTTGTGTGGATTGATGCTATCAGCTTGGCTGAATGAGCTTGATCATGGTTAATAAACATTCAGTCCAATGTTCCTCGAACTCTTTCGAGTTAACCTTATGTCCGGAAATCAGTTGTGCTAATTGAGGCAGAGTTGCAGGGAAGAAGACCAGAGCCGTTAAGATCGTCATCAAACAAGTTGGGTCAAGTCCCTCTGTAATCGCTCCTTCCGACTGCGAATTTTTCAAGCGATCAATGTGCTTTTGATAATATTCTCGTCTCCAGGGCTCATCGATGAGCGGCTCACCATTATTTTGTTGGGCTTCATTTAAGAGCACTCGAACATAATTCTGGTCTCTTAAGTTTTCTTCGAAGTAGAACTGGAGAATTTCGACAATGTCGACCGGAATTTTTTCGACACTCTCGTTTCGTTCTTCAAGTTTGCTTTGCAGAGCCGCCTCAAACAGCCCCCGTTTATCATTAAAATAGCGATAAATCAGTGACTTATTAAATTTTGCTTGACGTGCGACGGATTCAATCCGCGCTCCGTCCACCCCTCTTTCTGCAAACTCATCGATGGCAGCTTTCAGAATGGCGGCTTGGGAACAGCTTTCTTTTTTGACCGGTGCTGTTTCTGCGTCTGTAGGTGTCATCATTGCTCCATTAATTATGAGAAAGCCGAGTGTAACCGCATTACTTCATGCTGTGAAGATTCCAGAGGAAGGCACATTCAAAATCAGCATTTTCAAAAAATTTAATTTTGTCCCGATTTTTGTTGAAATTCGGAACGAGGGCGACTAACATCGAATATATAGTAACGGTAACGTTACCGTTTGTCCAATCTTTTTTCAAATATGTCGAATGAGTGCCACTAATTGTCTTTCTCCAACGTCATTTCTTTCAGGAGCAGGAAGTTACTGGTTGAGTCATGTTGGTTTACCAACTTTTTGATAATCATTTTTAAAAAATGGATATCAATTTTCGTTGTAGTGTAGGTACTAAATAACCAGAACTTGTGTTTGATGCACAAAATACGATTGTTTTTAAGTAGAGATCTATTTTTTCAACTTTAACGAAACGAGAAGGGGCCACTCACGTTTCTTAATAAATATAGATTACATCACTTTTATTGCGTGAGAGTTCCCGACGTCAAACTGATTCACTGATGACAGTGATCAGAATAATTAGACAGTTCCTAACCCTTTTGGAAATGCGAGGAGTAGCGCTATGGCACATCGTAAACCTCTGAAGAGAGGATTCACACTCATCGAGTTGTTGGTAGTCATCGCAATTATTGCGATTTTGATTGCCTTACTGTTACCCGCAGTCCAGCAAGCCCGTGAAGCGGCGCGCAGATCGCAATGTAAAAACAATCTCAAGCAGTTTGGCTTGGCGATGCACAACTATCACGAAGCGCACAGTACGTTTCCCTTGGGCACCAGTGTGAATTTTGCGACTTCTTCCGGCGGTGGAAACTTTATTACGAGCGGGCTCGTAATGATGTTGCCTTACTTTGATCAAGCGAACTTGGCCAATCTTTACGATCACACAAGGCCATGGGAACAGCAGTCAGCCGCTGTGGCCAGAACGGTCATCCCCATATTTGTCTGCCCTTCGAATGTGGGAACCAATCCTGTGACCGACTCCGCTTTTTCGGCCTTGGGACTTCCTGTCGGAGATACATTCGGGATTACGACCTATGCAATGTGCCGGGGATCAAACGTGGCCTGGTGTAATTCGAGTAACCATGCCAGCAACGTCAGAGGTATGTTTGATCTCAATCGAGGAGCCAAAATGCGGGATATCATAGATGGATCCAGTAACACGATTGCGATGGGTGAAGCAGCTTCGGGTCCTCAATTTATGCTCTGTGATGGACAAGGATGTAATACGGCGTCGGCGACACCAGTCGAAGCGTATCAAGCCTGGGTGGTCGCACAACCACCGAATTCAGACTTTAAACCTGCTTTGGGTCCCAGAGCAAGTGTTTTCGGAAGCACGGCAGACCGCATGAACAAACAATTTACTACGGAAACGCTGATTGACCTCTCAAACTACTCTGATTGCTCATTTGGCGCCGGTGCTGATGCCACGAGCAACTTCCGCAGTCAGCATGTGGGGGGAGCCCATTTTCTTTATGGAGATGGATCAGTTCACTTTATCAGTGAGAATGTGGACCTTGGACTTTATCAGGCACTCTCAACGATTCAAGGGGGAGAAGTTGTCGAGACACCGTAGTCTTCTATGCTGGCTTGATAACATTCGTTCCACAGAAATTGGGTGTTTGTTCTTATGATGGAGCCTACAACCTTGCATCAGCAAGAGCGTTCCGATTCGAATCAGCCTGACATTGATCGGGCATTAGAAGATCTGACTGAAGCCAACCGAATGTCGGTTGGCTTTTCAGTCGAACAGCGTATCCAGTTGACGGAACAATGTTTGCAAAGTCTTTCCGAAGCGGCTCCAGAATGGGTCGCGCTTTCCTGTCAGGCAAAGCAAATTCCAGAAGGCAGTCGGGTGCGTGCTGAAGAGGTACTGGCAGGGCCCGTTTCGGTGGCCCGTTTCCTTCAGATCTTGTTGATTAATTTAAAGGCTGTTCGGAGTTCCGGCGAACCTTTTTTACCGGGGGCCGTTTTCCAATCACTGGAAAAACAACAGCGCGTGCCCGTCTTTCCGACGATTGGACTTTATGATGCGATTGTGTTCTCTGGATTAAAGGCGGAAGCCTGGCTAAAGCAGAATGAGGAATCTGCGTCGCTGTTTAACCTCGAGCAATTGGAGCGAACAAATTCTGAACCGCTTCCTTTAACATTAGTACTGGGTGCAGGGAATGTGTCTGCGATTCCTGCGACGGACGTCTTGACGAAAATATTGCAGGAGGGCGAACGCGTTCTTCTCAAAATGAATCCGGTGAATGCTTACCTGAAACCTGTGTTCGAACAGGCATTCAAACCATTAATGGATGAGGGGCTCTTACGAATCGTTTGTGGCGACGCACGCGATGGAGCGTATCTGGTAGAACATCCTTCGATTGATCGAATTCATATTACAGGGTCGACACAAACTCACGACGCCATTGTCTGGGGAAGCGATCCGACGGAACAGGAAACCCGGAAACAGAATAATCAGCCCCGTATCAATGTGCCCATTACGAGTGAACTGGGAAATGTTTCGCCGTGGATTGTAGTTCCCGGTGAATACTCAGAAAAACAACTCCGTTTTCAGGCCGAGAATATTGCGGCATCGATTGCCAATAATGCATCATTTAATTGTCTCGCTACGAAAGTCATCGTCATAGCCACGCATTGGCAGCAGCGAGATCAATTTCTGTCAATGATCCAAAAACAGTTAGATCAAATTCCGAGACGCTATGCTTATTATCCAGGTGCGGCAGAACGCTGGGAACGATTTGCTGGTGAAGTTCCCGATGATAAAGAGTATCTTCCCTGGAAATTGATTCGAGATGCAGATCCTCAAACGTCTCCCCAGTTATTTCGGGAAGAATCATTTGTCTGCGTTTGTGCCGAGACCGGTTTGGAAGCGGATTCAGATACTGATTTTCTGGAACAGGCAGTCAACTTTGTAAATCAAGAGGTTTGGGGAACCCTTTGTGCTACGATTACGGTTCCGAATCAATTTCAGAAGTCGCAGCGGGAGTTTCTGGACCATTGTGTGTCTCGTTTGCACTATGGTGCTGTCGGGATTAATCATTGGCCCGCGTTGAACTATGCATTCATGTCGACTCCCTGGGGAGGTGCGCCAGGGGGCGATCTGAAAAATGTCGCCAGTGGCATGGGGAATGTGCACAACACCTATTTTCTCAGAGACGTTGAGAAAACCGTTTTATATGGACCGCTGACTTTAATTCCCAAACCGGTTTGGTTCCCCTCACATCCCAATCCGGAATCAGTGGGTTGGCAACTCTTAAAGTTGTACACCCAACCTTCGTTAATGAATCTATCAAGAGTCGGGCTTTCAGTACTATTCAAGTAACGTCATTCACTTCAAGCAGAGTCATTGCAGGATCATCAGACATGTCCAAAATCAATTCTTTCATTTCAACACAGGTTGTCAGTCTCGCGAGTCTTATCCTGGCTGGTGTGCTATTTTCAGAGAATTCTCTGTTGAGGGCCGAGGAATCGACTGCTCCCAAGCTGGTTTCAGCGACTTATACATTCTCACCCGGTCCTGATTTTCCGTTTCGCTTCCAATCGCGATTGATTCAGGCGATTCCTGGTGACATTCTTCAGTTAGAGGCAGGAACGTATGAATTACAGTCTGGTTTGAATCTGGTCACCGACAATGTCACCATCCGCGGGCGGGGACAAGATAAAACCATTCTCACATTTAAAAATCAACGTGATGGAAGTTATGGATTATTGGCGAGTGGAGATAATCTGGTCTTGGAGAATTTTGCTGTTGAGGACACCAGCCATAATGCAATCAAAGTATTAGGGGCAGAGAATGTTACCTTTCGTGGGGTTCGTACGGAATGGACGGGAGGTCCCAAGTCGACCAACGGAGCCTATGGTCTCTATCCGGTTCAGTGTAAGAACGTGTTAATTGAGAACTGTATTGCCATCGGAGCCGCCGATGCAGGGATTTACGTCGGACAGACTACAGACGTGATTGTGAGAAACTGTCGTGCGGAATGGAACGTCGCGGGCATTGAGATTGAAAATACCATTAATGCGGATGTCTATGATAATATCGTGACAAACAATACGGGGGGGCTCTTGGTCTTTGATTTGCCGGGGTTGCCTCAGAAAAATGGACGTCATGTTCGCCTCTTCCGAAATCAGATCATTAAGAATAATACCAAGAATTTTGCTCCTAAAGGGAATATGGTTGCTTCTGTGCCCGCGGGCTCAGGAGTGTTAATCATGGCGACGGATGATGTGGAAGTTTTTGACAATTTCATTACTGACAACAACTCCTTCAGTGTGTCGGTAGTCAGTTTTCTGATTCAACAGAAGAAAACGAAAGATAAAAACTTTGATCCCTATCCAGAAGGAATTTTCATACATGACAATCAGATTAGCGGTGGGGGTACGGTACCCGATGGCGAGTTGGGTTTGCTTCTGAAGTCAATTGTGGGCACTCCACTACCTGATATCACCTTTGATGGAATGATTGATCAGAAAAAGCTGGTCGATGGGAAACTGCCGACTGAGAAATCCTTGCGATTGTCTAATAATGGTAAGGCGCGATTTTTAAATATTGATTTCAGTAATTTAAATCCTGCTAATATTGCCGCTGGGAAATATCAGCCCGGTATGGATATGACTCCTTTTAAAGGAACTCTGACATCGCTAAAGCCGGTGCATCTGAAGCTACATGGAAAACCACAGCCAGCCAAAAATACAACATTACTTGTGTATTACGCGGCACCACAGAAACTGTCAGAACTGGGGCTCTTTAAAGGGAGTGGCGTGACTCAGGAACCCGCTGAAGGGGTGATTCCCTATGATTTAATTACGACCTTATTTACCGATTACACATCTAAGCATCGCTTCATTCGTTTGCCAGCAGGGAAAAAAATCAAATTCAAATCAGCGGGTGTTCTTGATTTTCCGGTGGGGACGATGCTGATTAAAACGTTCTCGTATTTAAACGACATGCGAGATCCTTCACAGGGTGAGCGTTTGCTGGAAACAAGAATCGAATTTCTCAAAGACTCTGGCTGGTATGGATATTCTTACATCTGGAATGAGTCGCAAACGGATGCCGAATTAAGTCTGGGGGGAGGTGAGGTCGATGTTTCCTGGATTCATTCTGATGGAAAACAGCGGTCTACACAACATCTGGTGCCGAATGCAAACCAATGTATCAGTTGTCATAGTCGGCATGACAAATATATTCCCATTGGCCCGGTCGCTGCCAACATGAATCGTACATACCAATACGCACATGGCGAAGAAAACCAGCTAGCCTATCTGAAACGAATGGATCTGATTGAAAGTGCTCCCGAACCGGCGGTCATTGAAATGCTGGCTGATTTTGACAACCCGCATTCCGGGAACCTGAACCAGCGAGTACGTGCTTATTTATCAGTGAATTGCGCCCATTGTCATAGTCCCGGCGGGAATGCTCGTACAACGGGATTAGATTTGCGTTTATCACAAACGGATCCTGTGAAACTTGGCGTCTGGAAAACGCCTGTTGCAGCGGGGAGGGGATCAGGAGGGCGAAGTTATGATATTGTTCCCGGCAAACCAGAGAAATCGATTTTAATGCATCGTTTACAATCCAGTGACCTGGCAGCCCGGATGCCCAATATTGGCAATCGGATTGTGCACCAGGAAGCCGTTGACCTGATTCATACGTGGATTAGTCAAATGGAGAAGACGGTTTCGGAAAAATAGAGTGTCTTACAGAGAGTTCTTTTATGGTTTTCAATCTGCCTTTGTCTATTTGAGAATCAAACAGCTTCTTTATTCTTGTACGCGTGGCTGTCTTGAATGATGAGTTGGTTGCGGCCTTGTTTCTGAGATTTGGCTAAGGCATGTAGTCCACGGTCCAGGATCAATTCTGCTGAGTCACCGGGAACACAAGTGACATAAGCAAGGCTGGCTGTGACAACCACTTCTGAGCTGGTCGTTTCCAGGCGGAAATGATGATGCCGAATGGCATCTCGAATGGTTTCAGCGTTAATTTGTCCTTCGCTGCTGGAAAAGCCGGGAAGTAAAATTGCCAGTGTGTCCGATTTCCAAAAACAGATAACGTCTTCGTCTCTGATTTTATGTAACGCCAGTCGTGAAATTGTTTTCATGAATTTGACGGGAGCCATAATTCCAAAGCGTTCTTTCAACTGCTCGTATTGGTTCATTTGCACAAGCAGCAAACCGCTATTCAGTTCCGTCGAAGTTCCCGCCAGTAACATCATTTCCAGGTTGGCTTCAAACGCCGAGGCATCTGGTAGCTTTAAATGTGTTTGTTCCGGTTGTAAAACCCATTGCATCGCTGGGAATTCCTGCTTTTTCTTCTTGTCAGGCTGATTCTCCAGTTGAATTGGTTCTTCATCTGGAACTTTTCGTTCAACCAATCGATTAATCAGATCCAGTAGCTTCCCGCGTCTGCGGCTGATTTCACTGGTTTGTTCTTTCGTTAGCATCATTCCCGGAAATTTTTCGAGCAACGCACATGCAGCTTGAGCAGTATCCAACGTTTCTTTCACGTGTTCAAAGCAACCCTGGATATGTTTTTTGGCTCGTCGGAGATTGCGCGCAGGGGCGCTCTTACCGACAACATAACCTGCCGTAAAACCCAGGCTGACCGCAATGAGTAACCCTGCGCCGAAACAGATGAGAACATCGTTTGAAATGGAAAACTGTGATGTTAATAAGATTGCCATCATGCTTCTCTTCCTGACTGGGAAGCAACCATGTTTTATCTCAAAAGAGATAAAACGTTTAGCGTTGATCATAGAGATTGGCCAGAGGTGACCAATGCGTAAAATCGTTTTTGACTTCTCTAAGTCAATCAAGCTTAGTTCACGCTCAGGAGGAATGTTCCTTACAATTCTAATCCGAACGAGAATATTAGCCGGCGAATGTAATGATTGTAAGGATTTTTATGAGCAGGGACGTTTGATGGGTAATCTTACTGTCTCAATTCCAGGGTAAAACTCCCGAATCGTCACTTTCGTTCGCTGGTTTCAGTAGGTCCAGCCTGAACAGGAGCAGGCTGGGCTTCCAGAAATTTAAGGCTCAGAATAAGGTCGGTGTCTCGATCATTGAGTTGCTCGACTAATTTTTCATCCACGGTAAACACGAAGGAAATCTGCCTGCCGGAAGGAGCGGCACACAGATAATAAATCCATTGCACGGGAATCTCGTTGGCCTTCCCAGCAACGGTGACCCGATGAACGTACTTTCCATCTGCGGAAGAGAGGTTTTCAGCCTTCAGGATTTTGATCAGTTTGTCGCCTAACGAGGTGCGGATGTCCTGTTGGAACTGTTCTTCTGAAGTGTGGCTACCCGGTTTAACAGAAGCAATTTTTGAAATATTGGCTTGCGCAATCAGACTCCCTTTATCGAGCAATCTTAAGACGGCAACCTGATTCGTTTGATGAAATACATACCAGTTCCGTGGCAGAAGTAATTGAACATTCCAGGGAGGTTCGAAGCTCAAGAGTTTGGACTCTGGTTTTGTTTCCAATGGGATAGAAGCCAACGCTTCATCTGTGAGTGGTCCCGGAGCTGCTGCGAGTGTACGATCCCAATTCACTTTGGCAGTGACTTTCATACCGGGACTGACAGAACCCACAGAACGATTTTCCGTTTGTTCCAATTCCAGGTGACTGATGAACTCATCATTCGAATGGAACTGAAATTTACCTTTGACTGCAATTTCGGTTTGCGCGCCAACAGTGGCCCCTTCAATCGTTCCGCTAAAACTAATCACTGCCACGTTGTCTGCTACGGATTCCAGTTTGCAGGTCAACTCTGACTTTAAGACTGCTTCAAGTCCCGTAAGAGACTGAAGTACCCAACTGTCAGGAGTCCAGGATTCACCAACTTCCACTTCGGAACGTGGTAAGAGTGCGCTGACAGGGAGACAGTCACCAGGAGAATTGAGCAATTCCAGTTCTGATGGCATGAGCGGGCCAACGGGAGAATGTAAGGAAAGACCCTCAGGTTTTCCTTCTGCGACAATCATGCGATGTTTATCTCGACCACGGGCAAATGTTTTTTGTCCTTGTACATCAATTGTGGCTGTGGCCGATTCATAGTAGCGAAGAGAACGCAGTGCTTCTGCATCACGTCCTGTTCCTGGCAATTTGCGTTCGAGGTATTGAAGTTTTCCTTCTACATTGAGCTCGAGTTTTCTCGCTTTACCCGATTTAATAGCTGTTTCCAGATGGCCTTCGACTTGAATTGTGGAATCCACACTATAAGTGCGTGAGTCTTTTGTGGGTTCAGAGAATTCATAGGTTTCTGCGTAAACTGATAGTCTGCTCGAGAGCAGTAAAACAATAATCATAGTAACTGACAGACAGAAAAAATATGATACCCGCGAAGGATTGTCTTTACTCAATGAAAACATGCGGAAGGCTCCGTAAATCAAGCGTCCATACTGATTGGAGAAGGAAAGTAGGAAGTTTATTCGTTTACTGCGACATTTGTTTGCTGAACCATATCACGTGATGTTGCGATAATTCCGGCAACATCCAGTCCCAGGTCAACCAGTAGTTCGTTACGATTCCCATGTTCAATAAAACGATCAGGAATCCCAAGTCTTCTGAGATGACTCGTGTTAAGCCCCGCATCATTGGCAGATTCCAAAACTGCTGAACCAAAACCGCCACAAAGTGTAGCTTCTTCAACCGTAATCACAAAGCCCGATTCTCGAATCGCCCGATGGATGACGTCGACGTCTAATGGTTTGGCGAAGCGGGCATTGATCACGCCAATATCATGTCCTTCTTCCCGGAGTTTTTCCGCTGCCTGAATACAATTGGTGAACAGGGAGCCAAATGCAATCAGCATTCCATCTTTGCCCCAGACATAGACTTCTGATTTACCGAGTTCGACTGGAGCGACCTTCCGCTCGACAGAGTCAGCGGCCGCTTTGGGGTATCGAATCGAAGTTGGCCCGGCATGCTTCAAAGAAAATTCAAGCATCGGTTCGACATCCTGTGCATCTCCGGGGGACATCAAAACAAGATTCGGAAAGCACCTCATGTAGCTGTTATCAAATGCCCCATGATGAGTCGGACCGTCTTCGCCGGCGATTCCGGCTCGGTCCATGCAGAATGTAACTGGGAGGTTTTGCAACGCCACTTCCTGAAAGATATGATCGAAGCCGCGCTGCAGGAACGTGCTGTAAATATCAACAATCGGTCGGAGTCCTGCTTTGGCCATACCGCCTGCAAAAGCAACCGCGTGCGCTTCACAAATTCCCGTATCAAAAAATCGGTCAGGGAATCCATCCCGAATCTTGCCTAGTTTGTTTCCAGTACACATCGCTGCGGTGAGAACAACTACACGCTCATTGTCAGTCATTGCCTGAAAGACGGAATTACTTACGACATCCGTAAATGATTTGGGAGAGCTACTGCCCGGCTTTTCAATGGGAACGATTTCGTTTTCTTCATTACGCTGGAACGGAGCCGGGGCATGAAAGGAGACCGGATCATTGGTGGCGGGCTCAAAGCCATGTCCTTTTTCCGTTAAGACGTGCAATAAAACAGGCCCTTTGATGTTTTTGATCATCTGCAGATAACCGGATAACTCTTCAATGTTATGTCCATCTACCGGCCCGATATAGCGAAAACCCATTTCTTCAAACAGCATGCCACCGTGCAGGAAACCTTTGACGGCTTCCTTGAAACTGCCCAGTGTATGTTCCATTGATTCGCCGACAACCGGGACTTTATTCAGTAGCCATGAGACATCTCGTTTTAAACCATTGTAAAACGGAGCCACACGGGCCTTATCGAGATATTTCGCTAAGCCTCCGACACGTGGGCAGATTCCCATTTTATTATCGTTAAGGATCACGAGGACATCTTTATTCAAGCCAGCGGCATTGTTCATTGCCTCGAAGACGACACCGGAAGGCAGTGCTCCATCGCCAATCACAGCCACGGATTTGCGGTTCGATTCACCAGCCAGATCATCACCGGCTTTCATTCCAAGCACCGTCGAAACGCTGGCGCCAGCATGTCCTGTCATAAACAGGTCATAATCACTCTCTTCCGGATTCGGGTAGCCCATCAAACCGCCTTTGCGGCGGATCGTTGAAATTTGCGAGTAGCGGCCTGTGATTAATTTGTGGGGGTAGATTTGATGCCCTGTATCCCAGATGAGCCGGTCCTGGGTAAAGTCATACGCCATGTGGAGAGCAATACAAAGTTCAACGACTCCCAGGTTACTCGCAAAGTGAGCGGATCGGTCTTCGACGACCGTGCACAGAACCTCGCGGATTTCTGCTGCCAGTGTTTCGAGTTCACTCCCCGACAATGTTTTCATATCCAGCGGTGAGTTGATGCGCGGTAGAATTTCGATCTTCATCAATGGTCTCGTTCTAGTACAAAATGGGCCAGTTCTTCCAATCTTTGGCCGTGGCTCCCAAGTGGGGCGATCGAGAGGCACGCTTCATCAATCAAATTTTGTGCTCGTTGGCGACTTTCTTCAACGCCAATCAGGGATGGGTAGGTTAATTTACCGTGTTTAGCGTCTTTTCGCACGCCTTTTCCCATTTTTTCTGCATCACCGGTTAAATCAAGTAGATCATCGGTAATTTGAAATGCCAATCCTATGTAAGTGCCGTATTCTTCCAGTTTTCGCAGTATTGTCATCTCCGCACCACCGATTCGGGCTCCAATTGTGAGTGCACTACAAATGAGTCTCCCCGTTTTTCGTCGATGAATGGCCTCTAATGTTTCCAATGTAGAATTGTTTAGATGCTCGGATTCTAAATCTGCGACCTGGCCTCCTACCATTCCTATCGCACCTGCTGCATTCGCTAAATCAGCACAACATTCTGCAGCACAAGAGTTTACCTTAATTTGACTTGCCATAATTTCAAAAGCAAGAGTTAATAACGCATCTCCTGCCAGGATGGCATTCGCTTCACCGAATTTGATATGGTTCGTCGGCATTCCTCTACGCAAATCATCGTTATCCATGGCTGGCAGATCGTCATGGATGAGAGAGTATGTGTGCACCATTTCGATGGCACAGGCGGCTGGTAAGGCTGCCTCCAATTCTCCTCCACATGCTTCACAACTGAGCAGCACCAAAATGGGGCGAAGTCGTTTTCCGCCAGCTGACAAGCTGTAAGACATTGCCTCTTTGAGAATGGGGGGGCAATCCGTTGAAAGGTCAAGTGACTCTGATAATTGGCGATTTACCAGGCTTTGAAGATGGCTCCATCTGTCTTTAAAAGAAAGGAATTTATGACTCATTCAAAAGGCATCTTTTCTAATGATTGGTGGTTTTGTTTTTCAGTCTGATTCAGTTGCCGTGGCGAGAAGCAGTCCAATCTGACAGGCTTTGAGATATTCATCAATCATCAACGTTTCTTCTGTGGTGTGAATATCCTGTTGGCCACAGCCTAGAGTCACTGTAGGAAATCCATGTGCGACCATCCAGTTGGCATCCAAACCTCCATTACCAATACTTAACTCGGGTAGCCCTCCTATCTTTTCTATGGCATGCTTTGCTGTTTGAACGACAGGCTCATTTTCACTAAGACGAAAGGACTCATATTTCAAATGGGATTCGAAGGAGACCGTCCCTCGCTGACCATCACTGTTTTTTACTGACTTTACAGACCGTTGGAAGGCTTTTTTAAATTCATCAAGGATCTTTTGTCGGAAGCGTGGGTTATGGCTCCGGGCTTCTGCCTTAATTGTCAGTTCAGGCATGACGACATTTGTGGCAGCGCCTCCAGAAAGAACACCGATATTACTGGAACCTGTATTCCTACCTTTGATGACCAGTCCATGCCAACCATTCTCTGAGAGATCTTCGATGGCCTTTCCCGCAATAACGGCGGCACTGACTCCCCGTTCCGGATGAGCGCCTGCATGACTGGCGACGCCTTCAATGCGAATTAACATTCCAGAGTCGCCAGTCGCTCCAATACAAACCTGATCAACCAGTTTCCCATCCCAGTTAAAGCACATTTTGGGCTTTCCCAGCTTACTGGTCGCTAAATGTTTCACACCAACCAGCCCAATTTCTTCCTGCACCATCCAGCAGAATGTCAAGGGAGGATGCGAGAGATTCTCAGTGAGAATCGTAAGCAAGGCGTTTAAAATGACGCTGCAGCCAGAGCGGTCGTCAGCCCCCAGAGCAGTCTGGCTACTTTTAGAATGAATCAGATTTCCTCTTTTGACCGGTTCCGCTCCGACACAGAGTGGAACCGTATCCATGTGTGCCATCAGTGCGCGCCTGGGGCCTTTTCGCGTTCCGGGAAGTTTCACAATTAAATTTCCCGATTCACCACCAATGGGGCTTTTCTTGTTTGCGGTATCGAACGAGATCAATTTTCGGGGCAGTCCTGCTTTTTGCAGCCGCTCTACGATTTCTGCTGCAATTTTTCCTTCTTCGCCACTTTTACCCGGAATGCGCATTAAGTTAGTTACAAGCTGTAATGCCTGTTTCTGGTTGACTTTAACCGTTGTTGCTCTGTTTTGAGTGCTCATTGAAAGGCTTTTCAAAAGGAGCCATCTGTACGATGCATTTGATCGAGTTGACGGAATTTTAGATTACTTCGTTCAACTTAGACTTTTGGCAACTTTTTTTCAACACGACTCGATGGGCTATTTTTGTATCTATTATGGGGGTTTTCAGACTCATATTGCTGTAATTCTGGATCAAAATTAGAATCCCGGCTGATTTGTGGCTGAGTTCCCGAACGGGTTTTAGATGACCCGGGCTGAATCTTAACATCGGAATTCTGTTTTTTGAAGATGATTCGTTCGCGCTTGCGCTGGCTAAAGCATTTGATGCTGGCATTGATTACTCTCGCTCTGTTCGCAGTGGGGGGGGAAGTCGCTTTACGCATTGATCAGTATCAGCAGCAGCATTCAGCGAACACTTTTGATACTGATAGCGTACTGATTCCTTCCGATGTGACCTATCATCGCGTTCGGCCTTTGCAGGAAGTCTCCCGAAAACACCCTGACTCGGGAGAGCTGATTCAGTTTACGATCAATAGCATGGGAATCAGAGGAAAAGAGTATACCATTCCAAAACCAGCTGGCGTCTTTCGAATTCTCTGTTTGGGAGGAGAAACCGTTCTTGCGCCGGAGATGAAAGAGCCTGATACGTTTTGTATGCGACTGGAAAAATTGCTGCAGAAAAAGACACAACTCAAGGTAGAGGTGGTCAATGCTGGTGTGCCTGATGCCAGTCCTTTGATGTCTTATTTACATCTGAGACACTCTTTGTTGGGGCTCCAGCCTGATTTAGTTTTGTTTCATTTTGATATGTCTGATGTTGCCGATGATCATGCTCTAAGACGTTATACTCAGATTGGTGATTCAGGAATTCCTCTTTGCTCAATGCACCCCTTGTTCGAAAAGATCAATACTCCGGAACGACTGGAAAATCAGTTCCTGGTCTATCGATACACGCTGAGATGGCTCGGTGATTATTGGGTGGAAAATCAACCTGCGGGCCTCGATCGTGATATTGATACGCCACAGGGAAAGTACCTCTGGCTAGAAGACCATCCTCCGGATTGGTCTGTGTATGTGAGACAGACTTTAGAGCCCATTCAAAATATTCAGCAGATTACGCAGGGAACTTATTCGCGATTCATCCTGGCGACTTATCCCAAGCCCTGGCAGGTTTCCGAAACGGCCATGAGTGGGAAACGGGCACGAAGTTCTCTGGGAGTTCGAGATGGGGTCGAGTATGCCAGTCGATTTCCTTTTGATCTGCTCGATACTTATGCCAAGCAGTTAAATGTGACTTATTGTGATACTTCGCCCACGTTTCAGGGTATTCAGAATCCCGATCGTTTTTTTCTGAACAATGTTCCCCGGTTTTCAAGAGAAGGACACGCACTTTATGCAAGGGAGCTTGCGCTGTTTATCCTAAAAGAGATTCCTGGAATCTGGTCAGATTCGATTCCTTCAAACTCAGAACAGCCGATTCCCAAACATGCCCAGGTTCCCGCATATTGAACGAGGATTCGGATGTGAATATGATGATAGTAAGGGATTTCATGCATCGGGTTAAGATTGCCAGAGAGTAAAGAATCACGTAATATTAAACAAAATTAATTTATTGAGTGCTTGTTTTGAGGAATAGACCTCAAAACAGCAAGGGAATGACCCAATTACATGATTTTCAAAGTGTTTAGGCAGAAATATGACATATCTTTTATGAACGTTAAGAGATTTTCATATTTGAGTCTCGAACCAACATTCCAATCATTTTTCTAATCATTAACTATTTTTTCAAATCAATACTATCAATATCTTTAACAGGAGATCCTGTGGGTTCCGCTCTGGCAACAGTGAACTCAGGTCGATAGAGGAAAGAATTCTATGGGTTCTTATGAAACAGCATGTCGTTATTTCGATCAGGCTTCACGTCAAGTCGGCTTGTCGCGCAATATGCAGGAATTATTGCGAACTCCGGAACGCGAGGTCAAAGTGGAAGTCGCAATCGAACGTGATAACGGTGAGATCGCAACTTATATCGGATATCGCATACAGCATGACAGTTCCAGAGGGCCGATGAAAGGAGGACTCCGTTTTCATCATGAAGTTGATGCCGATGAAGTACTGGCACTCGCCTCCTTGATGACCTGGAAGACCGCTTTAGTCAATATTCCCTATGGCGGAGCGAAAGGGGGGATTTCTGTGGATGTGAGCCAACTGTCACAAGGTGAGCTGGAACGGGTTACGCGTAAATTTGTTGACAAAGTTTACGATGTGATTGGGCCTTCCAAAGATATTCCTGCTCCTGATATGGGAACGAATGCGCAAGTGATGGCCTGGATAATGAATCAGTTTGAAAAATACCGGGGGTTCAATCCCGCATGCGTGACAGGGAAACCATTGGAATTGCATGGTGCTGATGGCCGTGAAGAAGCGACCGGCCGAGGCGTGGCTATGATTACCCGTGAGACATTGGATCGATTAAAAATTGATGTGACAGGTGTGACGGTTGCTATTCAGGGGTTTGGAAATGTGGGTAGCTTTGCCGCTCATTTTCTCAACGAATTCGGGGCGAAAGTTGTTGCGGTCTCCGATGCGAGTGGAGGAGTCTATAAGGCGGATGGACTGAATATTCCCCAATTAATCGAGTATTCCAAGGATACGGGGGCAGTCAGGGGTTTTCCGGAAACTGAGGCAATTTCTAATGAAGAATTGTTAACTTCGAACGTCACTGTATTAATTCCTGCTGCATTGGGAGGCGTACTGACGAAGGAAATTGCCAGAGATACGAGAGCGAAATGCATTATCGAGGCTGCCAATAATCCGACGGAGCCAGAAGCCGATGAAATTTTTGAGAAAAACGATGTGGTGGTCGTTCCTGATATCCTGGCAAACGCCGGTGGCGTCACCGTTAGCTACTTTGAATGGGTTCAGAATCGACAGCATTTTAGCTGGGAAAAATCTCGCGTTCGTTCCGAGTTAGATCGTATTATGAGTGACAGCTTTGAATTAGTTTGGAAAATCGCGACAGATAAAAAAGTCTCTTTACGTGTTGCCGCCTATATTCTGGGCATTGGTCGGGTTGGTCGGGCAACTGTTTTAGGGGGGATCTAAGTCCCAGCTGTTTCTAATCTCTTCGATCGATTCAATATCAAATTAAAAATCTAAGTTCAGCACCTGGAGTTAATGAGGTGGTTAAAGTGTTACCAGTTGAGCAGTTAATCAATGAGTGTGTCCTATTCCAGTCAGTGACGCCGGAAGAAATGGATGTCTTACTCCATGCTTCTGAACGTGAAGACTTTCCCGAAGGGGCTCGCATTCTTGATGAGGGAAACTCGACGCGTTATCTCTGGGTTATTCAGAGCGGCACATGCGAAGTACGAAAAAGACTTTCCAACGGCAACGAGCAGGTTTTGACTCAATTAAGCCCCTTTTCGATTTTTGGTGAAATGTCATTTTTTAAACCAGCACCTCATTCGGCAAGTGTTGTCGCATTAACGGATGTGGAAGTCTTTCGTATCCCAGGTCGTGAGTTTGATCAAATGTTGAAAGATGGTGTGTCAGGCGCGCAAAAAGTAGTCTTGAATACCGTTCGAATCATGTCAGATCGGCTTAGAATGATGGATGAATGGACAGCGGAAATGGTCCAGAGCACCGGTTCTCGCTCCAAGAATGCGGAATGGCACGATTTCCGATCCAAGCTTTATTCTGACTGGCAATTCTAGAGTTTCGCTTTTAATAGACATTTGATTTCAAAAAGCTCCTTCAATACCAGAGCCGTTTCCCCTCCGTGAAGATCCCGCGTTGACACATTCAGGCTGATATTTGATACTTCGACAAATTGACTGATCTCGATAATATATCGGGGAATCATTTTCTGTGCGCACTTTTCTCGTAATCTCAGTGTCTGTTAAGATAAGTAAAGTGATTTTAAGAAACCCAGCCGTATTCAACGGGTAAAAACGCTCGTAGATTATTTAAGAGTATCATGACTGAATTCGACTTGCCTCATTACACGCAACAACTGGCTCATCAGGCGCGCGACGCCTCCCGAAAGTTAGTGTCAGCAAACGGAAACCAGAAAAACGACTGGTTGTGCCGGATGATCGAGCTGATTCGGGAGAGAACACCTGAACTACTTGAGGCCAATGAAAAGGACTTGAAGCAGGCTCCTGAATACGGTTTGACTGAGGCATCCATCGATCGCCTTAAATTGACTGATGCACGATTGCAGGGAATTGTTACTGCACTCCAGGAGATTACGGCGCTGCCTAATCCGATTGGCGAAATCATTGGTAGTAATATGCGTCCCAACGGATTGCTGGTGACTCAGGTACGGGTTCCGTTGGGGGTGGTCTTCTTTATTTATGAATCAAGACCCAATGTAACGATCGATGCGGCGGCCTTATGTGTCAAAAGTGGAAATGCTGTGATCCTCAGAGGGGGAAAAGAAGCATTTCACAGTAACATGGCCTTGTATGGATTACTACAACAGGGGCTTAAAGATGTGGGGCTTCCCGAGCAGTCAGTTCAGTTGGTTGAAACAACGGACCGTGAAGCTGTTGGTCATTTTCTAAAGCTGGGAAATCTGATTGATGTTACCATTCCCCGAGGTGGTAAGGGATTGATTGAACGTGTTGCCAAGGATGCGATGATGCCTGTGATCAAACACTTCGATGGGGTTTGTCACGTTTATCTTGATGAGGCGGCAGATTCAGAACTGGCGGTGTCGATTACTGTCAACAGCAAGTGTCAACGTCCTGGAGTCTGTAATGCGGCAGAAAGCTTATTGGTTCACGCCGATATCGCGAAAACAATATTCCCTCAGGTGGCAGCTGCTTTGGTAAAGCAAGGGGTAGAACTCAGGTGTTGTCCACGTTCCATGGAATTAATCAATGATGGTCAATTGGCAACCGATGATGACTACGCCACAGAATATGGTGCCATGATCATGTCTGTCAAAATTGTTGATAGTATGGACGCGGCAATTCAACATATCCATCAATACGGTTCCGGACACACTGAATCAATTGTAACCACAAATTTGGCAGCTGCAGAGAAGTTTACTACTGAAGTGGATTCCGCTGCTGTCATCGTTAATGCCAGCACTCGGTTTAACGATGGGGGTGAGTTTGGTTTAGGGGCTGAAATTGGTATAAGCACCGACAAATTTCATGCGCGTGGCCCCTGTGGCTTAAATGAATTGACTAGTTACAAATATGTTGCCCATGGAGCAGGGCAGATCAAACAATAGAAAGCATTGGATCATTCAATTGTGAATATAGACTGCTGCTGATCTTCCAGATCAGAAGTAGTTTTCCAAGGGAGGCTAGGGATGGCAGATGTACTAAGTCAAAATGAAGTCGAGTCATTATTGTCGGCTTTGGACCCTACAGCGAGTAGTGCTGGTGGGGGGGGGACTAGTCGTCCCGCAACTCGCAATGCAGACTTCAATTCCCAAATCAGTATTTATGATTTCAAGCGCCCGGAACGCGTCAGTAAAGAACAGATGCGGGCTTTTCGTGCGCTGCATGAAAGCTTTAGCCGTGAGTTTGGAGCTGCACTCAGTGGGATGCTGAGATCGATTATTGAAGTCAAATTGATTAGTGTAGACCAGCTGACCTACAGTGAATTCGTTTTCAGTCTTGAAAATCCGACCTGTTTCAATCTACTTGAATCGGAAACTCTTGAGGGACACATCATTTTGGATATTAGTCCTTCCATTATTTTCCCGATCATAGACCGTCTTCTGGGAGGTAATAGTAATTCGCAAGGTTCCTATCCCAATCGGCCATTGACTGAAATAGAGATACGTCTCGTGTCACGCATCACAGGTCTGGCCATTGAAGGGATTGAATCTGCCTGGAGTAACCTCTGTGATTGGAAACTGAAAGTTTCTCAAGTGGAAAGTAATCCACAACTGGTTCAGATTGTGCCTCCCAACGAAGTGATTGTGTTGATTTCTTTTGAAGTCACAATGGGGGAAACACGTGGGATTATCAACCTTTGTATTCCCTTCAATACCATTGAACCACTTTCTAATAAGCTGACATCAGATACCTGGTCTGCTTATAAGAAGAAATCTCCTGACTTACGGCAGCAGTTGAGCTTGGAAACCAGTGTGACCCAATCAAAGATTCATATGAAAGTGGATTTAGATAATAGTAAACTGACGACAGGAGAAGTTTTAAATTTGTCAGTAGGTGACGTGATTATGTGTAATAAAGGGAGTTCGCAATCTTTGACTGTTGAATTGGAAGGTGCTCCTGTTTTCACCGCTTATCCTGGAGTCTATAAGGGGCATAAAGCGATCAGCATCGAAAAAATGTTGGCTGTCCCCAAGGATATCATTGAAGAAAAAGTCAAAAAAGCGGGGGGATTACCACTAGAAGAAAGCCAGTCACACTAGTTCTTAATCAGATGATGTGGTCTAGCGTGTGACTTTGTGTTCACTGTTTGTTCGTGAGCTACGATTATGGATAGCAAGTTGACGTTACCAAATTAAAAAGTGACTCAATCTCTGCTCTGAAATTCAAAAATAGCGTTTTAGCCGGTTTAGAATCTTTTTCTCTGAACTAAACCAGTTTTTAGCTTCGTTTCGGTAGAAAAAACAGTGCCTTGCTGATTATACTGCTCGATCAACTTTCAAAAGAATAACAGGTCTGCCTGTTAATTTGAATACATTTTTGCTTCTGCTTGACGCGTGGTTCATGAGTTGATGAGAAGTGAAAATGTTTATTGTAATTAAAGGTTTACGCTCTAAATCTCAGTTTTCACAGAGTGGGACAGGTTGCTGTCTCTGAGTCGTTCACGAAGATTGAAAAAAAATGCCCAAGCAAAAGACACATAAAGGAATGAAGAAGCGGTTTAAGATTACTGCTTCCGGTAAAGCCAAGCACAGAAAAGCGTTTCGCGGTCATATTCTAAGCAAAAAAAGTCCCAAGCGAAAAATCAGACTTCGTGGTGATGGAGTTGTGACCGGAGCGGAAGCAAAGATTATTCTGAACGCGTTGCGTCCCGGTTCATAGCCTTGTGCACGCCCTTGAGAGTGGCAATCAATCCTTAAAGAAACAAAGCATTTAACTTCGCGGTTGGAAAGTAATCATGAGAGTTCGAAAAGGTGCAGCGCGACGCAGAGCAAAAAAGCGTCTGTTTAAAGAAGCAAGTGGTAATTTTGGCGGTCGTGGTAGCTTATTGCGGACCGTAAAAGAAACGGTGGTTCGATCTCGCGTTTATGCATATCGAGACCGTCGAGTGCGAAAGCGTGAGTTTCGGGCGCTGTGGATTACTCGAATTACTGCCGCCTGTCGCGAGCGAGGCATCAATTATTCGCAGTTCATCAATGGATTAACGAAGGCAGGGATTACTTTGAATCGAAAGTCTCTTAGCGAGCTTGCCATTTCTCAGCCACAGGTATTTGATGAAATCGTGAAAGCCGCTCAAGCAGCATTGGCAGCTTGAAGCCGTTGTTGACTTTATGACTCGAACTATTTTACGCGAAGCATGCCCTTCTTATTAGAAGCATGGTTCGCGTAATTTTTTTATCGATTCTAACAAAACCCTGTTTTACAGCAGGGGGCTCACCAGCCGCAGGGTATTTTCTAATAACCGTTCTTTAAACGATCTGGTTTTCCATTCAGCAGAGTCCAGCCGTCTTGAATCATCAATATAGGTTTGTTGCAAAGAACGTAATTCGTTCGCAAATTCTGGCTCGTAGACAAAGAGTGACACTTCATAATTCAGCCACAGACTACGCATATCAAGATTCGCCGTGCCAAACATCGAAATCGCTCCATCGGCCATGACTGATTTGGTATGTAATAACCCTCCCTGATAAAGATAGATCTTTACACCGACTCTGAGTAGTTCATCGAAGTAAGAACGACTCGCGTAGCGTGTCAATAATGAGTCTACTTTCTCAGGGACAATTAACAGCACTTTAACCCCCCGTCCCGCCGCCCCAATGATTGCTCTGAGTAACGATTCATCAGGCACCAGATACGGTGTGGTAAGCACCAGCTCATCTTGCGCTGCATTAATCAGGGCCAGTAACATTTGCAGCAGCCCATCACCACTTTCACCCGGACCTGAGGGAACAACCTGGACGTCTGCTGGACCATATGGATCGACGAAGTGAAGACCTGCATCTTCAGCAATGTCATTGATTGATTCTCCCGTTTCGAGCATCCAGTCACCAATCATAATAGCCCCCATTGGAATGACCACCGTCCCTTTCAGGCGGACCATTGCGTCAACCCACTGTCCTACTCCCGCTCCCTGTTTAAAGAAACGTGGATCCACGAGGTTGGCACTACCGGTCCATGCGACTTCACCATCAATGACGATGATTTTTCGGTGAATTCGCAGGTCGGTGCGTCCTACGAACGTACGGAAGATGCCAACAGGCAAGGCAGGTAAGAGCTTAACACCGGCTTCCCGAAGTTGTTGAGGTTGTTTACCCTTCCACCAGGGACGGGCACCAAGTGCATCAATCAGGAGACGACAGGAAACTCCACGCTTTGCAGCACGAATGACAGCCTCCATGACCTGATCAGCCAGTCCGCCTGCATTCCAGATGTAAAATTCCATCAGCACACTTTTCTGTGCTGCGTCTACATCCTCTGTGATCTTTTCTAAAATCACTTGTGTATCGGAAATCAGTTGTAATTCACTCCCACAGACGGTGCGACTGCCCATGATCGTTTCGCCGAGTTTGTTCATGCCGCGTGCTGTGAAAGCATGACGAGACCAGTCGACGTCAGTGGCACCTTTTTGAATGGCGATATCCGCTATTTTTTGATAGTCGGTACGCAGACGTTCGATGGCACGTGTACGACCGCGGCCGATCCGATGTTCCCCAATCAGTAAATAGATTAGTACGCCTCCGAATGGCACCGCTGCAATCAGCACCAACCACGCCAGGGCGACACCAGTGGCAGGACGCTTCATGATGACACGAATCGAGACTGCGATCGCAAGTAACGGGTGGAAAATTAAGATGATGTTTGAAGGATGTAATAACAAATAATGAAACATGTAATGATCTCGCTGTTTATAGTTCGGTCTTCTGGTTCTGATATTGAACTCGGGAGTCCTCTAAGAATCTGAGTCTTTTGGTGACCGAACGAAAAATAAGTGAAGCCGATAATGAAGGATAATCTGTAAATGAAAAAATAAGTATACCGTTTCGTATTTGATTTGCGGGTTACTGAAGACAGAAAGCGATTTTTCGGAATTATGTGAGGGTAAAGAATCAGAGATCAAACGCATTTTCTTGAAGGATTGTTACAACTGCTTTAGATGTCGATTATAATGAGGGATAGCCTGGAAAAACTCCAAATCTAAAGTACTCTAAGTGAGAACAACCTTAAATTGAAGCTCTGACGGAGAGTTCAATTGAGCGCAATAAGAAAAAAATAAAAATGATTTTTTCAAAATGGTCCATCGTTATTGCTCTTGTCTGTATCATCGTAGCGGTGATCTATGGCCAATATTTTTTAGCGGATCACAATGAATTGTCGAATCAGGCCGTCAATCGATCTGCAGATGAACGGGAACAAAAATCAGATTCCGTTCATCCCGTTTTACCTGCATCGCCTTCTGAGGGATACCTGGGGAGTCAGGCCTGCATTGAATGTCATGCAGACGTTTGTGATACCTATCACTCACATCCCATGTCCTATTCCGCTCAGACTGTTCCAGGGGCACTCACAATTGAAAATTATGAGCTGAACCCTGGTTTTAGTTCTCCAAAGACACATGAATATGTCATTGACAAAGAAGACGGAGATATCTTTCATCACGAAAAAAGATTAACGGCTGAAAACGAAGTGATTTATGACAAAAAGGAACGTATCGATTTTGCAATTGGGTCGGGAAAACGCGGGAGATCGTATGTCATCAATCGCGAAGGCCTGTTGTTTATGTCACCTATTTCCTGGTACAGCGGCGATCAGACATGGGACCTTTCTCCAGGTTATCAACCCGCACATCATAAACAATTTGAAAGACGTTTGATTGACGGATGCATTCAATGTCATGTTGGCTTAGTTTCAAAAACCGATGGAATCAAAGATAAATTCGATCCGGTTCCTTTTCGAGAGATTTCGATCGGTTGTGAGCGTTGTCACGGACCGGGAGAAAAACATATTCAATGGCATTCCGCCAAGTCAGAAAAGTCAGGCCGGGACCCCATCGTGAATCCAATGGATTTAACTCCCGAAGCGAGAGAGGCAGTTTGTTATCAATGTCACCTTACTGGTGAAGGCCGAGTCCTGCGTTATGGTCGTCATGAATTCGATTTTCGACCTGGTGATTTAATAGAGGATATTTGGATTGTTTTTCAACAGGGAGATCGGATCTCTGAAAAGGGAGAGACACAAGCAGTCAGTCAGGTCGAACAAATGCACGAGAGTCAATGCTATCGGATGAGTCAGAACAGGCTGGGATGTATTTCTTGTCATGATCCTCATCTTGTACCAGCAGAGGTTGATCGTGTTGCCTTCTACGAGCAGAGATGTCTGGAGTGCCACGGTGTAGAGGCTACTGAATGTTCTCGTGCCACAGATGCCCAAAATCAAGCAAAGGAGTCTTGTATTTCCTGCCATATGCCACAACGTCAGGCTAAATCTGTCCCTCATACGTCCTTGACGGACCATCGTATCATTCGCAACAAAAACGAGGGGCAGGCACCAAAGGCTTCACAATCGGAATTATTCACGGTCTTCCGAGAACCCAAAGATTGGAATGCCGCCTATGACCTGAAGCGTGCACGCGGCTTTTTTTACATCTATCTGGCGGAAACGAAAAATAAGCTACAATACGCGCAACAGGCACTTGAATTATTATTGCCTTTACTGGATGACAATGATTCTGATGAAGAATTAATGACTCAGATAGGCATGGCCTATTTTCTAGTGGGGGATAAAGCGAAGTCAAAAACGTTTTTTGAGCTGGCGCTGAAATTGAATCCAAGATCCGAATCTGCGCTGCTGAAGCTTACGACGATTTGTCATGATACCGGTGATTATTCCGCGGGCATTCAATATGCGAAACGGTTTATCGAAATCAATCCCTGGAGAGGGCAGGTTTATGGACGTCTGGTTCATATGTCCGGATTGACGAATCAGTTCGAAGAAGGGGTCAAGTTTGCGCATCGAGGGCTGGAAATCAATCCTGCGTCCTGGCAGTTACATGGTTGGCTGGCACAGGTTTATCAACAGATGGGCAAAACAGAGCTGAGTCATCAACATCAGAAAAAACTACAACAATTTCGTGCCAATCCTTGAGTTTGATTGTTTCGGTTCAATTCGCTTTAGAGTCTGGTCGACGTGGACTTCATTCAAGGTTTCGATTTGCCCGTTTGGCCAAATGATTTTCACGGTGCAATCCGTATTTTCCATACCAAATCCAAAAAAGAGGGCGTGTTGGCTACTCGAGCAATAACTACTGCCTCCGACAAGCTCCTGGTAAAATGTTTCATCATTTTGACTGACCTCGACCTTCGTTCCAATGGCAGAGCGGTTACTGGTTGTTCCGATCAACATGATTTTTAACCAATGGTTGTTTTCTGAATTGTTTTGCAGCAGAGCCGCGGGATCATTTTGATTGATCACAATCAGATCCTGATCACCATCGTTGTCATAATCCGCAGCAGCAACCCCACGTCCGATACGTTTTAGACTAAAATACGGACCTGCTTGAGAGCTACAGTCTACCCATTGTGTTCCTTGATAGGAAAAAAGGAGCGGCGCCATTTTCCATTGATAGCTCCGGTCTTCCAATTGGTCAATGTGTCCATTTGCAATAAAGAGATTCATATGGCGGTTGTGGTTGAAGTCGGCCATGATCGTTCCAAAAGCAAGGGAGGAAAGTGTAGGACGGTGTAAGCTGGCGGCTTTGGTAACGTCATGAAAGCCGGCCTCCCCCAGGTTGGCGTAGAGCGTGTTGGAATCGTCGGTGAAATGGGTGACATAGAGGTCAAGGTACCCATTGTTATCATAGTCGCCATGCGCGATTCCCATACTTGCCTGGTTGTTCCCATCACCACTCATGGCACAGCCTTTTTCTATCGCGGCATCGCGAAACGACTGGCCTGCGTGATTCAAGAATAGAAAATTGGGAGTGACATCATTGGCAACATAAATGTCAGGGGACTGGTCTCGATTCAAGTCTGAAATGATCACTCCTAATGATTTACCCTCTTCTGCCCTTAAGCCCAGGTGATCGCCGGCTGCTTCAAAATGACCGTTTCCTAAATTAATGTAGACTTCGTTATATTCTGCTTCCATTTCATTGGGATGACAGATTCGTTTGATGCCTCTGTTGTCAGAACAATATTTGGGATGATGCACATCAAATTTCACATAATTACAAACGTACAAATCGAGATTTCCGTCTTGATTCAAATCCCCCCAGGCAGCACTGGTACTCCATTGAGAGGTATTCGTCGTTCCCGATGTCTTAGAGACGTCTTCAAAAGTACCATCACCCATATTCTGATAGAGAACGTTTTTTCCAACGTTTGTAACATAAATATCATCAAAACCATCGTTATTAAAATCTGCGATGGTTACGCCCTGTCCATAGGCTGAATTGTTGGCTCCTGCAGCAGAAGCGACCAGATTAAAAGTCCCATTGCCCAGGTTACGAAATAACTGATTACTTATTGGTTGATTGAGGTGAGACTTGCTAGTTGGATCTCCACCTTGGATACAATAGACGTCGATATTAGAATCGTTATCGTAATCCAGCCAGCCAGCCCCTCCTCCAATGGCTTCTACCATAAGTTGATCACCTTTGGCGCCATTTTCATAGACGAATTCAATTCCTGCCTGTGTATGCACATCACGGAATGTCGGTGTCTGGATTAAGGTGTGATCTGTCTGTTTATCATGGATGCTTTTCCTTCGAGAAATTCCCAGCGTCAATTTTGAGTTACGTTTGGAAGGGGAGAGGGATTGCTCGGTTGATGTCGTTTCATTCGAAGGGAAATCTGCTTCCTGCAGATCACAGGCGACTGCAAAGAATAACAGAGAGATTGTGAAAACCCAGATGGAATGATGCACGATTGAGTTCACCGAAAGCTTATGGGTTCTGTGAAAGGAGAACAATCGTTTCCTCTTTCTGTTGTATGTAAAAAAATCCCTCCCATCGAATTTGATGGGAGGGGTAAATTGATTTAGCACGTGGTATCGTCTGGGGATTAAAATTCTCCCAAGGTTTCACCACCAGCTCTTGTGACTAGCGCTCTGTTAACTCCAATGTCCAGGTTTTCGCTGATGAATCGAACTGCACCATCTGTCAGCAAACCGTGAGCGCCTCCCACGTGTGTGCTGCTCCAGTTGGTGCAACGGGTATCATCTGCACCATTGCCAGCAGCAATTTCTTCAGGGTCGGCATTGATAGACGATGTATGGGTATCAATGGCTCCGAGAGGACTCATCCAGGCACCAGATTTATTGATTTCTGAAGGGAATTTCTTACTGAAATTCCAATGATGGTTTTCGTAGAGCGCAATTGTATTGGACGCACCATCAACAATATCACTGAGCCTGGCAGAACCACGCCACCAAAAGATTCCACCAACGCGGCCAAGATCGTTATGTTTGAAATCTCTTCCCGGATCGATCCAGGGTGCCCCATTGGATCCTGTATCGCCACAGTCTTTCCAGCCAGTCCAGATAAAACCCATACTGCCAACATAATCTGTTCGCGCGGCTTGAAGAGAACGGGAATTTCCATTTTGGCCCCCAAAGTCATATTGCATGGCTGAAGCAGTCAACTTTGGTTGGGGATTACTGGGACAAAGCAAAACAGGGATTGGTGTAATTCGAATTGGATCATTGGCGACACTATCCATACCCGGCATTGAAGAAGCCGAACCCGAGGTATTAGTGATATCACTAAAGTCCATTCGGTTATACATCGGGGCCTGATCCATAAAGGGGAGTGACATGGAAATCCAGGAGACTCCACAGGCAACTTGACCCGGGGTTCTTGTAAAATCGTAATTCAGCGGGAAAGTACCATGAGTTTCATGATAATTGTGCAACGCGAGACCTAACTGTTTCATATTGTTTTTACAGGTCGAACGGCGTGCTGCTTCACGTGCTTGTTGAACGGCAGGCAAAAGCAAAGCAATCAGGATTGCAATAATGGCGATCACCACGAGTAACTCAATGAGAGTAAACCCTCGGTATCGCAGGCCAAACGAAAGATAATTCCTTCTCATAAATTTACACTCCTCAAATAAAATACAAAAAAGGGAACTCACAAAATGGTTTTAAAGAGAAAAATAAGAGCATTTACTTTACATATGAAAATGCTATTTATGATGATTTGAATTTCTGATCGCTATTAAAATTCGATATCGACGACGTTCTCTCCCTCTTTCACGGTGTAACTCTTGGGAGTCGTTGTTTTTGAGCTATATGATTTGGGAAAAGGCAATTTCGCCAAATTGGGGTCACCTTTTCCTGAATAACTTTCAGGGCTGGTGGTAACGGACAAAACAACTTTATACGCACCAGCACGCGCTCCCATCCCCCCTTTGGGATTGCTCAGTGCATAAGTTCCATCTTCACCAGAAACCCCCACAGCAGGCGTCCCATCATCAACGGGGACAAAAGAGACACGAACGTCTTTTAAGCCTGTGCCATCTTTTTTAATGGTTCCTTTCACAGGATAAAGTGTAGGCGCATCACCCAAATCCCCACCACCGCAACCAGAAACCCAAATACTCAAACAGACTAATAAGGGAACTCTAATCCAGGTGGTCGAAAATGGATTTTGATGCATGTTTAAGCCCTCTAGGTATAAATTTGGAGTATAATTAGTATGAATTAGTAGTTGATTGGTGCTGGAGAATTGGTTTTAGACTTAATTTATGGGTGATCATTGATCAGAAGGCACACAGGTTCCCTTTATGGGCAATTTGTGAACATAATTAAATTAAGTTTGGATATCTTGTATAATTAATACATTGGTTCATTAATATACAACTGGATTCTACAGCTGCGTTTATAAAAATGTCAATTGTTTTCTGACCTGAATTGAAATAGATAAAATTTTTAGTTTTGCTAAGAAATGTGTTATCAGTAAGTCGTTTTTTGAAGCTGACTTAAATAGTGAAAAACTCAGGGTTTTGAACTCTGATTTGACCTGGTCTTAAGGAAAGTGACTGAGTGCACTGGTGGTTATCAGTAAAAAGGATGCAGTAGATAATCGAAAGAGTCGTGATTGAACTCGATTGAAGTTTGATTTGATTTTTAATATCAAAATGAGGTGATTCAAGCTCCTCGTACAGTATGACATCAAATAATCTGATCCTGATCTGGAGCGATCTATAAGCGTTAAGGAGATTTGCTGAGTCGGTTTTGAATCGCTGTTTCCACTGCAATATCACCACATTCGTGAGCATACTGTCCAATTTCTTGTAACAATTCACGGTTGATCGAATTTGCGTTTTCAAGCTGCTTTAGTTGTTTTGAAAATGCTTTTCCCTGGCTTCCGAGCCTTGCCATTTTCTTTGCTTCACTGACTTTTCCTTTTCTTCTCAGTATCTCTGCCAAACCGAGCCTGGCACGCCAATCATAGGGATTCAATTTAAGTGCCTGTCGATAAGATTCTTCTGCCAAATCGAGTTGATTATTCAGTGCAAGATAACGACTTTTAAATCTCCAGAATCGACTGTCTTGTTCTACATCGTCAGGTGCACTCTCAAACAGCTCAGCAACACGATCCAGGTTTCCTTCTTCCAGAGATTTTTCTAAAAAATAGGCAAGCACTTCTCGATTCTGAGGATATTTTTTCAAGCAGTTAGAAATTAAAGACTGGTCTCCTCCCGAAATTAATTGGGAATCTTTTAGTCTCAAGGATTGATTAGAACTGCTACGCGCAATGTAAATAGCCATTGCCACTTGAAGATCCTCGTTGTCCGGATAATTCTGTAACCAGGAGTTGATGAGGGGAGCACCATTGCTGAAGTTCAAAGAATCTGAAAGCAGAAGGTACACATAGGCCTCAGGTGGCTCACAATTTAAGTTAATTGCTTGTCTGATTTGATCTACCATTTTTAAACGAAGTAACATCATTGAATAGATATAAATGAGACGTTGCCGGGCAAGGTCCACTTTGGGATCAATTTTTAGCATGCGATTACATGTTTCGATAGTTTTGATGGGGTCGTGCAGTTCTGAAAGAAGGAGGTCCGTTTTCAAGGCAAGCGCTTTTAAAATTCTTGGGTCGGAGTCACTTAACCGCCCCAACGCATCGGCTGTTTCTGCGAATTGATTTTGTTTGCGACAGGCTTCTGCCAGTGCCAGCCAGGCATCAGAATTATCAGGTGCTCGAACTGTCCATTTTCTCGCGGTCTCTTCAGCGGCAGCCCATTTTTCTGCTTTTAACAGTTGATTGCTGTCTTCTTTTAATCGTTTTGTCTGATAATGGTTCCACCAGGCTGAGGCGGGGAAAAAAAGGACGCCCGTAAACACCAGGATCAACAAAAATGTTGGGATGCGACTTGAGGATTTTGGTTTGTGATCCATGGTTCAAAGTGATATTGGAGGTAAGGACTGGTTATTGAGCCTAGATACGAGTGGGAATCTCTGTTCTCAATGTTGCTCTTTTTTTGCGAGAATCAAAAGTAAGGAAACTGTCAGTGCGAACATTGATTTGGATAGGCTCGACCCTTTTTGTAATCAAATCAATTCACAAAATACTTTGCCTTTGAATGTGACTCATTGCAATAGGATTTTAGGGTTCAAGTGAACATTTTCTGTTGTCTATTTAGATTCTGCCAGCAGAGATAGTCAAGATAAGGGGGTTTTGAGATTTAAGCAGTTCAGTTTCGTTGTATTCTCTCATGATACTTCTGGGAGAGAGAATGGCATGCGAATGATGAAGATCAAGATCTTAAGATAGCCTCAATCATCAAGTTTTGATACATTACGATTGAGGGTTTGAGTCAGGCTGAAAAGCAATTCGAAGTTGTGTTTCCCTTTCAAGGAGGTGGGGAGCAGATGTCGAAAAGTCAGAAGTTTCAACCAGCTGTATGGGAAAAATTTTCCCTATTTTACTTGATCATGGGGGGGCTCGCCTGTTTGATTGGCCTCACAGCGTGTACCAACTTAGATCGAGTGATCCCGGCACCAATGGTTTTCGATGAGCAATCAAAAGAAATCCTTGCGATTGTGCCGCTCGGAACTCAAAAAGAACGGGCAATCAGCTTGTTAAATGCAGCAGGAATCACAGGTGAATTTGCCTCTAGTCCTTCTATCTATTATTGCGACTTGTGGGAACGCGAAAATGGAAAACGTTGGCATCTAAACGTCGCGTTACTTTTTAATGAGGACGGAGAACTTTATAAAACCCGACCCGCGCAAGCCGCTGTCTCTTGGAAGAGTGATTCGGATTCAGCAAGCGATTCTGAGACTGAGCAATAAAAACACAATTGAGAACAGAGTTCTAAATTTGAAAAAATTGTGTTTTCTAAAGCGCGTGCTTTAAGAATCAACTGGATCAGCGGGTTTCTCCAGTAACTGGATATGACCCTGGCAGAATTTGCAGCAAGCTGTCATTCCCAGATATTTATGCGCGATACGTAATTCTTTTCGGCAGTGTGGGCAAGCTGTATAGAAGCCTTGCGAACTGGATTGGCTTGCATCAACTTTTAAAGAAAAGGGGGCCTGGCAGAAATTACAGCTGACTCGTTTGCCAAGATACTTTTTGTGAACCCGCAATTCTTTACGACACTGAGGGCATTGAAAGAAAAAACCAATTGGGAATGCATCACAGCAAACAGAAAGTTCCTTGAGGGGGTGAAATTCGGGGATTTCCACAGTGTCGTGTTCTAAATCTTCGTTGAGTAGTTCGCGACAGGTTTGGCAATGAACCAGATTTGCAGGCATGTCTTCACTGCAGTTGGGGCAGGGACCACCGGGCCAGGCGGGCATAATCAATCCTTAATTTAATACAATCAATTTTTGAAATGTTGACAGAGTCAAGATGGCCCGGCTCTCTTTCACAATCCAGTTCATAATGAACTGTGGGTATTGATCTCTCAATAGGAGGTTTATGGAGTGTCACATCACACCATAACGAGGTCCCTCTCGCTCAAAGATCTCTCAGATTATAATCCACGTCAAACCCAAGTGCACCATGAGATTGTTGAAAAAGCTTACTTCTTGGCATTCAGACAGTACAAATTTCGAAATGTTCTCAGGAACATTTGGCCATTGGCAACAACGACTGTTGCGTGGCTGGGGTCACTGAGTTTGACTTTGCCATGTGATTTAAATTGAGGAGAGGCATTCACCATGGCAACTTCGCCGTCCTCATTGATACAGAAAAGGATTCCGTCGATACAGACTGGCGAACTGCTATAGCCGCCATCAATTCTTTCCGTCCAGATATTTTTTTGAGTCGCCAGATCGATGCAACTGACTACGCCATTATCTCCCCAAAGATAGAGGTGTCCTTCATAAACAATTGGCGTGGGGACATAGGGCAGTTTTGTAGAGCGTGTGTATTTGATATGTGTTTCTTTGATATTCCCTGAACCTGTAGGATCGACGCCATATAAAAGCTTTCCTCTACCTCCACCTCCACAGGTGGCAAAGATCAGACCTTCTCCGTAGACGGGAGAGGAAACCGTTCTCATCGGAAATTCGCCGGTGGTCCAATTGACCTTACCGGTTTCCGGAACCAGGCTGCTGATGCCGGTGGCCCCGCTGACACAAATCAACTGGGGGTCGGTATTAGGATGATTAATGACAATTGGAGTGGCATAGGATGTTCTACGTTCAGCTCGATCTGCCTGCCAGACTGTCTTGCCAGTCCGTTTGTTAAAGGCAGTCACAACACTGGGGCCCTTCTGATCTTTAGTCGCGATTACCAGATCGTTGTAAATCATGGGAGAACTTCCATGACCGTGTTGGCTTGTGAAGGCGCCTAAATCGCGTTCCCAGATTTTATTGCCTTTCATATCGTAGGCGATCAGCAAGTAGGATTCTTCGTCTGCAAACTCCACAAAGACAAATTCGCCGTCTGTGGCAGGTGTGCTGGAGGCCCAACTCCCTTTTCTGTGTTTGTGGCTCTTTTTCAAGTTTGTCTCACGTCGCCATTTTTCTTTGCCGGTTTTAGGATCAATGCAGAATAGATAGCGGGTTTCTCCCTCTCCCAGGGCAGAAGTCACGAATAGATTGTCGTCCCAAATCGAAGGAGAAGAATGCCCCAGTCCGGGCAATTCTTTCTTCCAGGCGTAATCTTTGTCTGTCCATGTGAGTGGGAAGCCTTTTTCGCTCGATATTCCCGCTCCATTGATGCCGCGAAACCGTGGCCAATTCTCTGCCTGTAACTCTGTCAGGGTAGAGAACGCAAAGCAAGCAGCAGGGACAAGCAGCAAAGTGCATACAAAAAAGCGAGGGGAAAACAATCGGTTCATCGGAGATTCTCTTTACAGGCGGGATGTTATTGACAATTCGCTACTTTAGCTTGACGAATTTTATGTTCTGGTGCAAGTTAATTGAATATAATAATTAATAGGGTTATCGTAAGTAAATATGGTAGATTGACTTCGGCCTTGATTGTGGGCGAGGAAGAGGATGGGGTTAGTCTTGCTCATTTTCAATATTGCAACATTTCCTGCGTTATAATCTATGCAAAACTCTGAGAAACAAAATTCAAATGGATCAGCGTCTGTCGCTTATTTGATCATTCAAGAGTTGGATGAGCGGGGCAAGGTTTATCGTTTGGTGGACCGTCAAGTGACGACTGTTGGCCGTGCGCCCACGAATCGGATCGTACTCGATGACGAAGTTTGCAGCCGAAATCATTGTGAGATCTTCTACAGTGATTCCTCATGGATTATTCGCGATCTGGGAAGCCGTAATGGAACGCTCGTTCAAGGAATTCCCATCAAGCAAGACCATCAATTAGAAGAAGGGTGTGTCATTGAAATCGGAGATAGTGAAGCGATCTTCACTTTCGATGTTTCGCGCTTTTCGTCTCGACCCACTTCTGTAGGCTCAGATTCAGACGATGATCTGGAAAGCGAAACGATTGGGGTGGGGCATCAGTCCAGTTGGGATGAATTCAATGTTCCGGAAATCATCCAACGTAAAAATCAGACCCGATTCCATACACCACTTCCGCAAGCCAACCTCGATCGTGATCGTACCAGCCGTGAACTGGGGCGACTCTATCGTCTTGCATTGGATATGGGGAATTCCCAATCAGATCAGGAACTCTCGCAAATTGTATTGAATGGTTTATTTGAAGGAACCAGTGCGGATATTGGGGCTATTTTGTATTTTGATCCCAGCCGACACGAAGCCCGTAAACCAGAAAATTTAAGAGTGATTGCCTTTCAATCGGCTGATGAAATTCCTTATCAGCGACCTTCTAATTTTCTCTCTGAAATGGTGTTCAATGAGGGGGATGCGATCCTGGCACACAATATTGCCGATGATTCTAAGCTATCTACCAGGGACAGCTTGGGAAAGATTCATGCTCAGAGTGTGATTTGCGCGCCGATTCGCAATAAACGAGGGGTCGCAGGACTGATTCATCTCTACTCAACCAATCCCGATAATCCATTAGATTCTGACGATTTGGAATTCACACTGGCTTTGGCGGATCAGTTAGCAATTTCGCTTCAGAATCTTAGCGATAAAAAGAGCCTGGCTCGGATGGAAGGGGAAAACAAGGCCCTGCGCGAGCAACTTGAGTTGGAGAGTGAGTTGGTCGGTAGTAGCCCTAGCATGGTTGCCATGAAGGAGAAGATTCTGCGTATTGCGCCTACCGATGCCAGTGTGTTAATTCGTGGTGAAAGTGGGGTTGGAAAAGAGCTGGTTGCGCGGGCCATTCACTTTAACAGTGAGCGTAAAAAACACCCTTTCGTTTGTATGAACTGTGCGGCCTTGAGTGAGGGACTCCTGGAAAGTGAACTTTTTGGACATGAGAAAGGCGCCTTTACCGGAGCGACAGGGCAGAAGCCGGGAAAATTTGAGCAGGCACATCAGGGAACGCTGTTTCTTGACGAAGTCGGTGAGATGTCTTTGGGCATTCAGGCAAAGTTCCTGCGTGTTTTGGAGGGACATGCTTTTGAACGGGTTGGCGGCAGTGCTTCAATCGATGTCGATGTACGCGTTGTGGCTGCAACGAATCGTGATATGGAAAAAGCTGTGGCCAAAGGGACCTTTCGCCAGGACTTATATTTCCGATTGCACGTGGTTGAAATCAGCGTCGACCCGTTACGAGTTCGTTCTAGCGATATTCTTTTGCTGGCTGATTATTTTCTGAATCGGTTTGTCGTCAAAACAGGACGACCTATTCGTGGGTTCACCCAGGAGGCCAAAGATCTGCTCGAATCATATCATTGGCCGGGAAATGTTCGTGAACTGCAAAACACAATCGAACGTGCTTTTATTTTATGTACCGATGACATTATTGACGGGGAGGATATCCAACTTTCGGTTGTGGGCATGGAAAGTGATCCTCAATGTGTGCTCCCACCCATGCATGGCCGTTTTCGAGATGTATCACTTGAAGTTGTCGAGCAGGAGCACATTCTCTCTGTTTTAAACAATACGAACTGGAATAAATCCCGGTCTGCGCAAATCTTAGGAATTGAACGTTCTACTTTGGATCGGAAACTGAAGCGGTATGGCATTACTCGTCCTTGACCTGTTTGTCCAGTAATGACTTTAAACAGAGCCAAACACGATTTTGAGTCGTCAAAAACTGGCTGATTTGGCGTGTAGGATGATTACTGTACTTGGATTAATCGCTAAAAATCCAAAGTTGTAGATTTGAGACCCCTTTGTGCATTCGATTTCACAGTAGTTTGTAAAAATGTCAAAAATCTTGTTGACATTTTGTCACAAAAACTCAAGAATTGTCCATGAAACAAGGGATACCTATTAAGTGTCCTTGATTGTGGCTTTGAGCTACAACCCTAATAAATTGGGATGTTTTTTAACCACTAAATTTTAGAAGAGTTTCCCACCTGAAAAAAACTTCCCGCACCCTTGGAGGGTGTTGCTTTTAAATCTCCCAAATAACGCAATGGACGCGTACGCTACGAGCGATTGATTTTCTCGGTTTGGTTGAGATGGCTGATGTTTTATTTCACGTAGAAGGTGTGTCCATTCATATGGTATGAGTGGAAGGTATGGAATTACTTATTGTTGTTGGAGAAAGAAGAAGAGAATGCCGGCATTATTGATGGGTTCGGATGACGTTGATGATCTTTCATGCGAACTTGAAAATGACCAGTCACTGGTTGGTTTTGAAGTAGCGGATTACCCTGAGTTTTCTGAAAACGAAGAGTATGATCCCAACTTTGACGCTTTGTTCGGTGAAGAGGAATACCGTGAAATGGGAATCAATCCCGATGAAGCAACCCAGGCAAAGCCCGGGTCAGAACAAAAAGTTCTGATGTTGGCTGCTCGTTATGCGGCTGGTTTGCCTCTCTGGAATAATAGTGATTGCTATGATCATGGTCCTGGAGAAAATTTACTGCAAGGACTGCTTGCTTAAAATCATCGACCTCGTTGTTTATTTGACTGAGCGAGCCGTCGTGTTTTTCATAAAAAAGACCTTCATCCATTTGTTTGAAGGTCTTTTTTACTGCGCCCCAGCATAGTTTTCGTTACTAATTTGCTTGATGTAAAGCACCAGCATTATTTGACCGACTTTCCATCAAAAAAATTCCAAGTCTTGCAATAGTAAAGAATTCTGAATTCTTATTATGGGTTCACAAAACATGGATTCCGTGGATGAGAAAAAAGAAGAAATCCTAGTCACAGGTATCTGTGCTTGATATAATTTTGGAGGGATTAGCCTCATTTGCAGTAAAGCCGGGCTCAATTCTTCACTCCATGTTACCAAAAATTCACTCCACTGACACTCCCAAAGCCTACCATAACTTACTCTCCAAAATACCCAAAATACAAAGCCAAGAAGAAACGATCCGGGCTCGGTTTCCCTAAACAGAGCAAAAAAGTCCCTCCGCAAAATCCATATTCAAATCACTAAATTGAGAACGTTTGCTGACATACCACTGAATGGTTCAGCAATCTGATGACTACAGGAGCTAAATATGAACAAACAAAAACGTGGTTTTACATTAATTGAATTACTGGTGGTGATTGCCATTATCGCGATTTTGATCGCTTTGCTTTTACCTGCAGTTCAACAGGCACGTGAAGCAGCACGACGAAGTACTTGTAAGAACAATCTGAAACAAATCGGTATCGCGTTGCATAACTATCACGACATTCATTCCACTTTTCCACCAGGAATTACAAGGGCACCCCAGCACCCCTATGCAGGAGTAAGCGGATGGAATACAGGAAAAGTATTATGGTCTGCATTTATTCTTCCCAGTATGGATCAGGCGCCACTCTACAATCTCATTGATTTTTCAGTCCCTGACCCAGGAAGAAATGCGGTCAATTCACAGGTGCGCAATACCATTTTACCTGCCTATCGTTGTCCGAGTGATCCGGGAGGGAAGGGAACAACTGGTTCAAGCAGTGGTCCGAGCAATTACACTGGTTGCGTAGGAAATAGTCCCCTTGGATCTGTTAATGGTGGCGGTACCAACTATCAAAACAATGGTACCACCGTATTCTTTACCGATAGTAAAACGAAAGTACGTGATATTACGGATGGAACTTCCAATACGATGATGATCTCCGAGTTATTGGTTGGCTCTGAATATACGAACTACGGCAACGTCAGCACGGGAGGGATTTTGGATGATTGTAGCGCACCGGGAAGTACTGGAAAACTACGAGGTCAGTCCTGGTTTTATGGAGATGCTTCAATCCGATGGGCTTTTCTAACAGTATTTTCTCCCAATACAGATGTCGCTTGTAGAACATATCAGGAATACGCGAACGCTTCAGCTGCCAGTGAACACGAGGGAGGCGTGCATATTTTATTATGCGATGGAGCAGTACGCTTTGTTTCAGAAAACATTCATTTGAAAACATGGCAGGATCTGGGAAACAAGTCAGATGATAATGTTCTCGGAGAATTTTGATTCCCGGTCTGTTTAATGCTTGAGCGTTCAGCCGACTTTGTCGATGCAAAGTCGGCTTTCAGGTTCTTGTCTATTCTATTTCTTCTGGAAAACGAAAATGTATGCAAAGCGCGTTCGAAATATTTTGTTTGTTGGGGCCATCATGCTAGTTGCCATGGGGTGCAATGGCTCATCGGAGATGAAATACACAACAGCAAAGATTCAAGGGACTGTGAGCTATCAGGGAAAACCACTTGAATTAGGCAAGATTCGATTTATTCCTGATGGTAAAGTGGTGAATGGGCAGGTTGCAGGCAAGGCTGTCTTTGCGGATATCAAAGACGGTAAATATTCGCTTTCTTCTGAAGAAGGGGCGACTGTAGGAAAAAATCGAATCGAAATCAAAAGCTACCGGGAGTCTGGCCGTAATGTTGTTACTTCTGACGGTGATGGAAAAAAAGAAAAAGAAATCGTGCAGTTTATTCCTGAAACCTACAATACAGAATCTAACTTATCAATTAATATCAAAGAGGGTGAGAACAAACATGATTTTGACTTGAAGTAAGGAAGATGCTTCGAGAGAGGAATCTGTGCATTGATTGTTATCGTGAAAGTCACCAAAACACTCATTGGATTACACCGCATAGAGAACTAAGAGCGGTGTGGTCGATCCAGTTCTGTCATGTTGCTCATCCCTCATAGGTCGAATTACTTTTTTAAAGCAAAGGAACCAATACGACAACTTTTAGGATACAATGTTACAATACTACGTAATTTTCTTGACCCCCCGATAAACTTTCGACGTTCTTGTTCATAAGAAAACGTGTTAAGCGTAGATTGTGTCCTCTCTTTTCCTTTATTTTAGTAAAGGGCTTCCGATGCAGAAACGATTGTCTGGTTTAATTCTGTCATTCATTATTGGAGCCTACTGTATTCTTTTTGTTCCTGGGCAAGCGGCTTTTGCAACGCAGGGGCAACAGAATGCCGAGCAAGTTAAGTTGGCAAAAGAGTTTGTCAGCCAACTCTCAAAGGGGAAGTTTGAACTATCTGTCGCCCGTTTCGACAAAGTGATGTCAAAGGCACTTCCTGCCGACAAATTGAAGACGATCTGGGGCGGAATTGTACGTCAGTTTGGCCAACTGCAACGAACCTCAGAAACAAGAGAGGAAATCGTCAATCAGTACCACCTAGTTTTCGTTACCTGTGAGTTTGAGCGAGGCAAGCTCGATGCAAAGGTTGTCTTCTCTGTAGATAATAAAATTACAGGGCTTTTTTTTGTGCCGACCGAGTCATATCGAACCCCTTCGTATGTAGATGCTTCTTTATTTGAGGAAGAAGAGGTTACATTCGGTAAAGGCATCTGGCTTTTACCAGGCACACTTTCCTTGCCTAAAGGTAAAGGGCCATTTCCCGCTGTGGTTCTCGTTCACGGATCAGGACCCAATGACCGGGACGAAACAATTGGTCCCAATAAACCCTTTCGTGATTTGGCTCAGGGACTCGCGTCTCAGGGAATCGCTGTCTTGCGATATGAAAAACGGACCAAGCATCATCGACTGAAAATGGCTCTGCTGATGGGGAATATGACTGTCAAAGAGGAAACCATTGATGACGCTGTGGCTGCCGTGGATTTTCTGGTGAAACATGAGCGAATCGATAGTAGTCGGGTATTTGTGTTGGGACATAGTCTTGGTGGGAACCTGATTCCACGAATCGGGACAGAAACGGACCGGATTGCGGGTTTTATCAGCCTGGCAGGCTCTGTGCGTCCATTGGAAGATCTCGTTCTTGATCAAACCAGGTATCTTTTTTCCTATGACGGTAAAATCACGGACGAAGAACAACTGAAAATCGACGAAATTGCCAGACAAGTGAAGAAAGTCAAATCACCAGAATTGTCTCCTGAGACAGATACGAATGAATTACCATTGGGAATTCCCGCGAAATATTGGCTCGGCTTAAGGGGGTACAACCCGGCAGTGAGCGCCAAAGCACTCAAAGCCCCTTTGCTGATTCTTCAAGGCGAGCGAGATTATCAAGTCACGATGGACGATTTTTCAAAATGGAAAAATGCATTGGAATCACGTAGCAAAGTAAAGTTTATTTCATATCCAAAACTCAATCACCTGTTTATGGAAGGAGAAGAGAAGAGTTCTCCTGCCGAATATACTGTGCCTGGCAATGTTGCTAAAGCCGTTATCAATGACATTGCTCATTGGGTCAAGACCCAGAAATAAGCATTGCTATTGGTATAATAGGGGATTTTTTTCAGATATTCTCTTTATGCTCAGTTGAGTTTTCAAGAATCCTGGGTGAGAAGTACCTCTCTCTTCAGCACACTTTTTGAGCAGTTCGCAAACAAACAACGCACATCGAGAATAAACCGAATCGCGACCAATTATTTACAGACGGTTAAGATTGAGTTCAAACTTGATTTTTCTAAGTCTTGTATGTTGAATCAGATAGGCTTTTCTCATATCAATAGCAGCGAGCCAGACGGGCTGTTTTTTCTGAATGGCTTTTGTTTCGGCACATGATTCGCGACTGTCGAAATGATAGTTCAAATCCGATCCAACACACTTTTTTAAGTAAGAATATTGCGATGTCTTTGCAGATTTTACAAAAGCCGCGAAATGTTGTTGCAGAAGAACCAACAATTCTCGAGAGTCTCTTTGAGAACACAAACCGTCAGGCTAAGCAGAAAATGTCACAGCAGGTTTCCAGCAAATGGGAATCCTGTCCTGCACCAGCGAAGCTGGAAACAGAAATTCTTTCCGGAACTCACCGACAGGTGCAGAATGTGAAAGTGTGTTGCGATCACTCAGGAATTACAGTTTACGGTGTTAGTTCCAGTTACTATCTGAAGCAGTTAGTGACACAAACAATTCAAACATTTGCCCCTTCGATTCCTTTAGCAAACCGGATACTGGTACAGGCGAAATCAAGTTAGGGCAGTCAGGCCTAAGCCCATCTGGAAGCTTTCTCTTTTGGTTGGTTTAGCATGAGCGATAAAAAAGCAGCGGCAGGGATACTTGTGTCCCTTGCCGCTGTTTTAATGTTATCGTTTGAACCTTCAGAAGTCAGTCATCGATTTTAACGACTTCAAAACGTAGTGTTCCTGAAGGAACCTCAACTTCCACCTTGTCTCCGACTTTTTTATTGAGTAAGCCTTCTGCCAGTGGACTGCTAGTGAGGATTTTCATGACTTCAGTTGTATAGTCTTCTTCACCCGGGCCAACAAATTCATACATTTCTTCCAGACCGTCATCGAGATTTTTTACGGTAACCACCGAACCAAAGGTGACAACTCCTTTCGGCATAGCCGATTTATCGGCGATATAACAATTAGCCAGTTTGGTTTTCAGGAGATTGATTTTCGCCTGTGTCAAACCCTGGGCTTCACGCTGTGCATGATATTCGGCGTTTTCTTTTAAGTCGCCTTCGGCACGCGCATCTGCAATTGCTTGTGCGATCTCAGGCATTTTTTCGTTTTCAAGATAACGAACTTCTTCGCGCAGCTTGTCATATCCTTCTTGTGAAATTGGTTGACGGTCCATCTTGTTGGCTCCCGATTTATACTCGTTAATTTGTGTGTTTCAATAAATAGCAAAAACGGGCGACTTTAAACGTCGCCCGTTATGAGTAAAGGCTTATTCTACAGCTAGTATAGCATATGAGCTGACAGAAATGCTACGCAATTTCGACCCATTGCTGATCTTTTGCGCTTTGGAGAACAGCATCGCAGACTTTTTGAGTCTCAAGTGCAGACCGGAAGTCAGGCTGAGTCGGATTACCAGAATCCAGACCCTGGAAGAAATCAGCCAAAGCATTCGTAAAGGTGTGCTCATAGCCGATCGTGCAGCCGGGAACCCACCATTTATCCATATAGGGATGCTCAAAGTTCGTCACATGAATCCGACGCCATCCGGTCACGTGATCTTCGACTTTCTGGCCGGTTGTGGGGTTCGCATATTCAAAATATTGTAGAATCTGAGGATCTTCCAGATCGAAGAATACAGAGCCATCTTCGCCATTCAATTCAAAGGTATTGAAGTTTTTTCGTCCACGTGCATAGCGCGAACTTTCAAATGTTCCCATGGAACCATTGGCAAAACGAGCTAAAAACATACAAGCGTCATCAATTTCAACAGGTGTCTTTTCACCGGTTTCCTGATGGACACGTTCTTTGACAAACGTTTCAGTAGCCGCTGAGACAGAAGTAATTGGTCCATTGAGCCAGATCGCAGAATCAATAGAATGCGCTAAAAGATCACCTGTTACTCCGCTACCCGCGACTTTCGCATCGAGTCTCCAGAGCGTGGCTCCTCCTTGTGGGACATCTTCTGCAATCGTCCAGTCTTGCAGGTAAGTGGCGCGATAGTGGAAAGGACGACCAATTCGTTTTTCATCGACCAGTTGTTTAGCGAGTGTGATAGCGGGAACACGGCGGTAATTAAACCAGACCATGTTTGCCACACCCGCTTTTTCAATCGCGTCTGTCATGGCGACGGCTTCAGCCGTATTCATGGCAAGTGGCTTTTCGCAGAGCACCATTTTTCCGGCTTCCGCTGCGGCGATCGCAATGTCATGGTGTGAATTATTGGGGGTCGTGATGTCAATCAGATCGATGTCATCCCGTTCGATCAGTTTTCGCCAGTCGGTTTCATAAGATTCCCAGCCCCAGTTATCAGCGAAGTCTTTGATTTTGTCTTCGCTACGAGCGCAGGCTGCCTGCAAAACGGGGGTGTGTTCGATATCGAAAAATTTGCTGACTTGTCTATAAGCGTTTGAGTGGGTACGTCCCATGAACCCGTAGCCGATGAGACCGACTCGAATTGGCTTAGTCATTGGTGTGATTCCTTATGGATTAAAAACAGATTGAAAGTGAGATTGTTATTTTACGATTAAGACCATCCGTGGGCGTTTCTGACGTTGATCATTGCACCAAGGATGTCGTTCCAGGTTTGAGGATTCATCATGACTTCATTGGAAAACATACAGCCATCCCAACAGATGTGTGCGAACTTTTTCGTCACTTCACCATTTTCATCGCGTAACCAGTAGCCAGCGCGCTTGGTAATATCGAGCTTACCGTTGGGGTCTTTGGGCAGGCAGTGTCTACCGGTCTTGTCATGAGATCCCGTGCCATGCACGGTACCATCATTCTGAGCGACATGAAAATCAATCGTCCAGGGACGCAGAGCATCGGTCAGAGTTTTGTAAGCAGCGTCGAAGGTTGCTTCATCATTCCAGTCAAAGTCCTCAGGAAGAAGGCGATCTTCAGGAGCATTGTAGCCCATCAGATAGAGGAGTGTGTGGGACATATCTGCCTGGAATCCCAGAACATCAGGGCGGTCTACCATTTCCAGTAGTTGGACCATCCGTTTCCAGCTATGCATGCCTCCCCAGCAAATTTCTCCTTCTGCTGCGAGTCGCTCACCATGATCAGCGGCGATATCAGCAGCTTGTTTAAAGGTTTCTGCAATTTTGGCTTGATTGCTTTCAGGATCGGCGACCCAATCACCAGGACCGGCGGCTGAGTCAATTCGAACTACGCCATAAGGACGCACTCCGAGTTCACGTAATTTTTTAGCGATACCACAGCCTTTACGAACCTGCTCCAGAAACATGCCGCGTTCTTCTTCGCTTCCCATTGCAGAACCGCCACCTGTGGGAGGCCAGACAGGAGCCACGACAGAACCGATCACCAGATTTCGAGCCTGTACCTTTTCTGCCAATTGCTTTAAATCGTCATCGCTGGAGTCGATGCTGACATGTGGATCAAACAGAAACAGGTCGGTTCCGTCAAATTTGATTCCACCTACTTCGGCAGCAGCTGTTAGATCGAGCATGGTATCCAGATCAATGGGAGGCTCTGAATCGGGGCCTTTTCCGACGACTCCCGGCCAGGCTGCATTATGAAGTTTGGGTAATGAATTCGATGTGTGATCACTCATGAGCTGGTCCTTCATGTTAGCAGGAATTATAAGATCAAAAAGAAAACTGCCCGGTAGTTCGGGCAGTTAAGAGTGAATGCTGTCTTTTATTTTCGGTAATCACCGACATTGGGAGCGCTGGGGCACGCACCAGGACCAAAGTAACGAAGCGAGACCAATGGCTCACTGCCGGTATTCTCAATGGTGACACCTTCCTGGGCTGCTTTTTCTGAGACGAAGACTTCATCTTCTGTCATCTGCCCAAAGCGGATCATAGCAGGAGTCTGTAATCTCAATTTTCCGATCGAACCTTCTCCTTGAACCGTGATCCAGCCATAGGCCCCCGAATCTTTAATCGTCACTTTCTTGCCGGGGTCAACAGTCAGCTCTTTCGCGGTGAATAACTGCTCGCCTTTGACTTTACCGTAGACGATCCAACGATCTACATAGCCCTCAGCCGCAGTATCAGCCACTGGAATTGGTTCGAGATAGTTGTTGTCTTTAAAGTTAGGGTCTACGTTGGCCTCCCAGTCGAGGGCTTCAACGAGATAGGTGTTATCGTCGTGCTTGTCTTCAGGGAAGTCCTTCGTCAACAGTGAGCGTGGTACAGCGCGGCCTTCGACCATTGACTGGTACATGCCGAATACGTCGCTCCCCCATTGTGGTTCGTAAGTCACGAGACTACCGGGAGCATGCAATACGCAGGGAGGAATCAGCCAGCCAGTCCCCGGTTTGAGGCGATACGCTTTGGAGAGATCGAGAATGCCATTGTCACCATCATTCCAGCGATCGAGACAGTCAATCACATCCTGTTTTGTCGTGCCTGGCTCAAGTCCCATGAATGTATAAGGGAAATTATTGCCAATTGCGTTCATCTGAGGTGGGAAGTAGTACGATTCCGGCTTGCCTTCCTGCCCGACTAATGCTGCTTGCTCAGCATTTTGATGCATGTGATGTGGAATGGGCCCCATGTTATCGAAGAACTTGGAGTAAACGGGCCACTTCTGATACTTACTCCAGATGGAATCTCCGATGACTTCAGCTCCCAGTTCGGCAATCGCGTCTCTGAGAGTAAATCGTTCCCCCCCAAAGTCACAGTAGCTCAAGCCTTCATCTGGTGGAGCACCTTCATTGGCGGCGGCAGTAGTTGAGCCAAACCAGCGTTCATCAATCCCCCCCCGATGTGTTCCTAGTGCATAATAGTCGCTCGGATGCAATTTCAATCGTCGACCAGGCTGAAGAAACGAACGGGGAACCCATGTGGGAGACAGTCGAAATATTCCACCACCTTCAGTCAGCGCATCGGCGGCTAGTTTGGCAACGTTAGACATTCTTTCCTCTTCTTATGTGTTGAACTGGCGGATATCCACTGAAATCCCTGACAATCACCTACAAAAAACGTGATTCCACAAGGAGTTCGGCATACCTGCAAACCTGATTGCGATCGATAAAAATGACTCGGATCGATGATTTTATTGTGATGTTTAGAAAGGTTTTTGAAAAGGAAACCGAATTGATTTTGCAGCTTAATTTGAAAGAATCATATTCAATCAGGGGCGGATGTATGGCATTGTTAATTCTAAATAATCATTATAAAATCGGGATTTGATTCGAGAAAGGAAACTTCTCTTCCTCGTTTCGATTGAATGGTTGTCTTGGATTTGTGCGTTTATGACTTACCTCGTAAAAAATAGAGAAAGCGGGCGATCCTTGAGGGCCAATTGCTTGTCGTCTCCTTATTCACTCCTAAAATGTACATCTCAAATGCAATGACTCTCGTTTTTTAACTCGCAGTGAGACATTATTTAGCTCTTAAGGCATAGTCGGATCAGGTATCAATGACGAAAGTTGCTATTATGGGGGCCTCTGGTTATGCGGCTCTTGAGTTGATCAAAATTCTGTTACGTAATCCTGAAGTTGAAATTGTTGCTTTGACTTCGCGTCAAACAGATGCGCCACATATCAATGAAATCCACCCTTGTCTCGAAGGACGTCTGGATCTGCCATGCGAAGCACTAACACCTGCTCAAATTTCGGAGCGTGCAGATTTTGCTTTTTGCGCACTGCCTCATGTGGCCAGTATGGAGGTCATTCCAGATCTTTTGGCAGATGGCTGCCGCGTCGTTGATTTGAGCGCCGACTATCGATTGAATGATCCTGCTATTTATGAAAAGTGGTATCATCATGTGCACACCGATCCCACCCGGTTGGGGAGTACCGTTTATGGTCTTCCCGAACTTTGGGCCGAAAAAATTCCCCCTGCAGATCTGATTGCCAATCCGGGGTGTTATACCAGTACGTCGATTCTAGGACTGGCACCGTTACTGGCGAACAACTTAATCGAGCCCACAGGAATTATCATAGATGCGAAAAGCGGAGTGAGCGGTGCCGGTCGAAACCCAAAGCTGGCAACATTGTATTCCGAATGTAATGAAAGTATTACCGCCTACGGGGTTGGCACGCATCGTCACACACCAGAAATTGATGAAGTTCTTTCGACTGTCAGTGGCAAAGAAGTGCAGGTTGTTTTCACCCCCCACTTGACTCCCATGAATCGGGGAATTCTGGCGACTATGTATCCCCGGTTAACCAGTGAAGTAAATCGTGATGAGATTTTAAACGTCTATCGATCATTTTATGCAGGGAAGCCCTTTGTGCGAGTGATTGATCGAATTCCTGTAACTAAGGATGTGGCGGGGACGAATTACTGTGACATTTCTGTTCAATTTTCCGGCGATCAATTGATTGTATTTTCCGCACTCGATAATTTGATCAAAGGAGCTGCAGGAGTTGCCGTTCAGAATTTTAATTTGATGGCCGGTTACTCTGAGACGACCGGGTTAATCATCTGAAACTTCTTATTCATTGAGGACAACCTGTTGACTGCTGAATTAAGTTTACCCCAGGGGTTTCGAGCTGCTGGTCTGGCCAGTGGAATTAAAGAAGACAAATCGATTTTTGATTTATCTTTGTTTGTGTCTGATGCGGCTTGCTGTGGTGCTGGTGTATTTACAAAAAATCAAGTGTGTGGTGCACCAGTCAAAGTGTCTCGCGAACGCGTTCCCTCTGATTCTATTCGAGCGGTCATTATCAATTCCGGCAATGCCAATGCCTGTACCGGAGACCGGGGAATTGAAGATGCGCGTTGGATGACCAGTCAGGTAGCCAATGGTCTGGAAATCAGTGAAGAAGAAGTACTGGTTTGTTCCACAGGAATCATTGGACACTTTTTACCTCGTTCACCGCTTGAACAAGGGATTCCCAAAGTCATTCAGCAATTAGACTCTGATTCGCAGGCGTTTTTAGACGCAGCACGTGGGATGATGACTACGGATACGGTTCCCAAGCAGTCAACTCGTTTATTGACAATCAGGGGTAACACGGTACGCGTGAGTGGTGTCGCGAAAGGAGCGGCGATGATTGCCCCTAATATGGCGACAATGTTAGCGTTAATTATGACTGATGCTCCTCTCAGCACATCACAGACGGATCAGATGCTGCGCCATGCTGTGAATCGAAGCTTCAATTGTGTTTCGGTGGAAGGACATACCAGCACGAGTGATACTGTGGTCTTGATGGCCAATGGCGCAGCAGAAGTTGAGGAATTGAACGAACAGGAACTGAACCAGTTACAGTCTGTCATTGATGAAGTTGCGATGGAGTTGGGGCAGGCTATTATTCGAGATGCTGAAGGGGCTGATCACTTCATTACGATTGAAGTCTCTGGTACGAAGCAGCGATCGGAAGCATTCGAAATTGCTCAAACGATTGCCAATGACGCTTTGGTGAAAACTGCGATTACCGGTTCGGATCCGAATTGGGGACGAATTGTATCAGCAATCGGACGAACCACAGTCAAGCTAAATGAGCAGGATGTTATTCTTTCTATCAATGGTACTTTGATTTATGAAAATGGACTACCTGCTGATTTTGATGAGCAAGCAGTGTCAGAGGGTATGCGGCAAAATCGAGATGTGTTAATCCAGGTTCGATTTCCGTTCGGTGATGAATCGACTGTGTTCTGGACCAGTGATCTGACTCAGGAATATGTACGCCTGAATTCTGAATATACGACGTAAACAAAAAAATAGAGTGAGAGAGTCTCGAACGACTCTCCCACTCTAGTCAAATACTGTGAAATCCTTTCTGACTTCAAATCCCATATGAGGCAGGCCCGCAAAGAGTATATGGGGTGAAGATCAAAACAAATTTCACTACTCTTTTTTAGTGACTTTAAAGCCTTTGTCAAATGATTTATCGTTGAAGATCAGCTCAATTTGAGCATCACCTTCAGCTTTGGCTGCTTTTCCTTTACATCCGCCACAGCAGAATTTGACTTCTGTCCCTGCAACCGTAACAGATTGAGCGGGATTCACTGGTTTGCCAGCAAAGGGGCATTTCACCTGTTTGGCTTGTCCTGTTGAAACAAGTTGAAGGTTTGCTTTTGCAGCATACTTGGATGGATTTTTAGTAAATTTCGCTTTGCAACCTCCGCAACACAGGGAAACACTTCCACCTTTGTAAGCAACTGTCTGGTTTGGATTGGCAGGCTTACCGGCAACCGGGCAGAGCGCCTTCCCTTTTTTGGCATCATCAGCGGCATTAGTTTGGCCCATGAACGCAACAACAGCGAACAGGGCTGCAATTGATAAAACGTGACGCATTGGATTCTCCTAAAAGTTAAAAAACGTGTTACTGATTAAAATCAAGATTTGAATATACGTTATTTGCAATCATTTACCGTTCAATCTGTCCTGTTGAAACGATTTGTTTCAGCAAAAGGAGAGCGCATGGATTCAGAATTAAGTGACTGAAGAATGCGAAACGGATTCTGATTCATCCGGTTTTGAATTGTGATTTAGATCAACCACAGGCAGAAATGCGCGCAAAACTCCCCTGAGGAGTGGGAACCGCAGGCAGAAGAGACCTCACCGGTGAGGGGAGATGTTGAGCGACCAGAGAACGAAGACTCAGAAGCCAGATTGACTGTCATGAAGCTTCGGCTGGATTGACGAGCCAGCTTTGTGGATTTCGTAGAACCGATGGTCGCGAATTGTGAGAGTGCCTGCTTACAATGACAGCTGTTTTTCTCGCAGGACTTACGACTCAGTCCTTGCGTTTGCTGTTTTTCAGATTGCTGTAAGTTTTGACAACAGCAGGATTTGACTTTTGTGATCTGATCTGAATCTAATTGACTGCAACAACAGTTATTGGATTGGTTTGTCTGATTTTGGCCACACTCACAGCCCGAAACCGGCACTGTTGGCAGAGTGAGAGAAACAATCAGAAACAAAACAAATACACGTTGCATGTATACTCTCTTCAGTAGGGAGAGAACGACGAAGTAGTGAAAGTACTTTATTGTATTTTTAGACAGTTTGTTTAGCAAGTGGATTTTCTAATTCTTTTCTGGTAGTTGTTCCAGAACAGGAGCAATCGGGGCGCCGTTCGCTAATACATCTGTGTCGTATAATCGAATTCGTGCATTATGTGTTAGAATTTCAATGATTTTTTGCCGTTGATCTACGGCAACTGTATGGATATTGGAGCCAAGGGGCGCTTTCCAGGTGAGTAGGTTTTTTCCTGTTTGCTTATCCACGGCTTGCAGATGCACAATACTGGTGGCACGGTTTCCCGTACGCTTATAGTCTCTTGAGACAAGTAAAATGACAGGTAACAGATTTTGTGTGTTTAGAACAAGATGTTGTTTCTTAAATGATTGATTCCAAATTTTCTTCCCAGTTTGGCGATCGAAAACATAAAGCACTCCATTGATGGGAATTGAAGGAGCATTCACGGAAATGGAGTTACTTGACTGAGAATGGGTGACAAAGTAAATGTATTTCCCATCTGAGATAAGATAGAAATTTCGATATTTTTTGAGTTCGGCTGGGGGAATGGATTCTAAAACCGACTTTTTACCTGTGCGTAGATCGACAAGGAACAGTTCTCCTGAAGGGCTCAAAACAGAGAGATAATGGTAATCAAAAATTCCAAAGAGCGAGTCTTTGGGAAAATCCAGATCCCAGAGATGTTCTGTTGACTGTGAATGAAAGCTGTAGATCGAAGTTTGCTCTTTTTTCTTTCCGTTTGACTCTGATTCAATTGCAACAAATGCAGAATCGTTTTGATAGATGACATTTTGGAGAGAATGATTTATGTTTTTTAAATCTGTCTGTTGTCCATCGCTGACACGTAGGATTTTTCTGGTGACTCGATCTCGAGTGACCAGATAGATCAGGCGGTCATCTCCAAGGACTCTGGTTTCTTGATCGAGGTTGTCATGAGTCCAGCGTACTTTTCCAGTTCTTGTATCAACGAGCACAATTTTTCGGCGGCTGTAATAACAAGTATAGTCTGCATTAGCGGCAGCAATCATTCCTTTGGTTCGTACTGCTATAGAAGGATGATGCTGGTGTAACAGAGTTGTCGCACTCGCCAGATGAGCCGGTCGAAGCCGAGTATAGGAATTTGAGTAATAACCGCTGGTTCGCTTTTTTTCCAGCTTCTTGCTCCAGATCAGTTTCTGATCGACTAGATTGTAAAAATGCAGCATATCGCGATGTTGAAGAATTAAGTTATGGCCTACAATTTCACTTTCATTCAAGCTCGATGAACGTGACCCCAGTGAAGACCGTAAAGGCGTCGACCAGATTAAGCGATTGTTATAAGGCATGCTCATCGTCAGGCGGTTTTCTTTTGAGCTGACTGCAAGTGTTCTTGACTGGTAGAAAGGTAAACTGGATGCTTTCGTATTGAGTGGAAGTCTTCTGGAAGAATAATACCTGGACCGTGATCTGTCTGAGCCGGCGACAATCAGTTTGAGTTTTTGGGGTTGCCAGGGATTATGTTTGTTTTTTTCAAAATCGGAATTCAGCCTGCTTCGCTTCTGCTTCAGAAATTGATCAATGGTTCTGTTGTCCAAAATTGTCAGACTTTGATCGTATTGTGAAAGCTGATCCAGGTAGTATCCGGCATCCTGAGTCAAATTGAATTTCAAGCAAAGGTCTACCATGCGGGCCAGAGCTTGCGCTGAAACTTGTGGGCTTTTGTGCTTCATCAGTCGAGTGAGCCACAATTCTGCTTCATAGAATTGGTCGGATTGCAGTGCCGATTCGATTAATTGTTTCAGGACGGGAAGAGCGGCATCATGAAATCCAAATTGATTGAGGAATCGTTTTTGTTGTAATGGTTCAGCACCTAAGATTTGTTGCGCTCTGAGGCTGATTTTCGAGGTAATCTGTTCGCGGTTCGATGGGCCTGTCTGATTCCAGAGTTCCAAGGCTTTACTAGCAAGCCAATAGTCAATACGTAATTCCGTACTCGCAGTTTGAAAAAACGTTTCTTCAGGGGCGTTTGACAATTCCAATATGAGGTCAAGAGCATCGGTATGCTGTTGTCTGACAATGAAACGCTCAATAAGTAATCTTTTCAGTTCGATGCGTTCTTTCTCTGAACGGACACGTTGGCTTAGCTGGTTAACGAGTTGATCATATTTTTGAAAATCAGATCGAATCAGGGAACTTAAGCAGTTCACGATTAAATCATGAAAGTTCTGCCGATGTTTGGTTGGAAGTTCCAGAATATCAATTTGTTCCAGTTTAGCCAGAGCGTCCTGGTAGCGATGGCTCATCATCAACAATTTAGATTCTTTATACAGAGCTAATGAACTTTGCGAGTTTTCTTCCTTGATCTGCTTGATTTTTGCTTCGAAAGTCTCTTTTTGTTCATAACTAACCAGACCAGACCCGCTGAGCGACAGAAATTGTCCTTCATAAATAATTAAATTGCCTAAAGGCGGCGCATCTTTTGTGCTGAAGATTTTATTAATCACCTTTCCCGAGTCGACGTCAAACGTCCATACCTGACCACTTTGCAACGGAACATGCAAGCGTTTGTCTGCAATCACAGACTGCCCGGAAGGGGGACCAGCTGAACTTTGGAATGCTTTATTCCAGATCTTTTTACCGTTCGTCAGAGAGATTGATGTGACCCCGTTCAAGCCAACCAATAGAATGTGATCATCTACAACACCTGCTAAGTACAGAAAAGTTTCTTTAGCCCGTTTTGTCCAACAGGGGGTTCCCGTGATTAGATCGAGACAAATCAAAGCTTTTTCATCGGGTGGAGTATAAATTACTTTGTTTTTGGAAATCACAGGAGCTGAAGGGCACCAGCGTTGCCCGAGCGTTTCAACGGCTGTCTGGCTAATACGATTAAAACGATTCCCAGAATGATTTGTTGGTACACTGGCGTATTGTGTTGACCACAGAATTGAGTGATTTAGTCGATCAATGGCGGTCAGCAGGCCAATGTTTGTAGGACAGATCAGTACCCCTTGATCGACGGTCACTGGCGCAATCCACCAGCGTCTGACCATATCAGTTTCTATGTCCTGGTCTGGATTGCCGATCTGTTGCGACCAGCGTTCTTCACCAGTTTGTGGGTCGAGAGCATAAACACGAATTTCCCGATCTCGTTCACCAACGACATAAAGTTCATTGCCTGCTGGCGTAGGTGCGCCAAAGAAAAACGTTCCCGCCAGAGGTAGATCAAAGGGTTCATCAAATTTCGTGCCACCCACTTTCCAGGCCGGTTGTCCCGATTTTAAATCATAGGCGACGATTTGATTCGATGACCACAAAGTGCGTTGCGATGAATTGTTCCTTCGGCCAAAGCGGTTAAAACTGCGATAGGATGGAGAAGATTGAAAGTTCAATCGCATGTTTTCGATAATAAATAGATGTTGGCCATCACTACTCTGACTACCCCAATTGGCATTTCTAAAGATTAAGCTGGTCAACGCATGATGGTCTGGATTAGTACCAGTATAGGCAGCCAGCGTTTGTTTCGCGGGAACGGGATCAAACAGACCGCGTGCTTGAGGGATATTCACTCCTTTTAGTTGTGATGCAATATATGATGCTTCCGGAGAGTTTTCGAGCGCGGACTCCCAAAGGGGATCTCCTGTTTGGGCATTGAGAACCTGAACCCCCTTCAGAGTGCGGAACACAATTTTCCCGTTGATCGCCAGTGCGGGGAGTGCGGGAATTGTAGCGCGATTTAAACTTTGTAAATCATCCTGGATGAGTTTTAACTGTGATTGGATCGAATGATTTGAAGTGATGCCTGATGACCAGCGGGGTATCAGCAGTGGGTCTGCATTCTGTGCACGCGCAGAGCGGTTGGGTGACCCTAACAGCATTGGCCATTCATCGAGTAGCAGGTTCGAAGCTAAATTAAGGACAACTTGCTTGCTCAGCCATTCTTCAGGAATTTGCAGGCTACCTGCAATTTCGATTGTCTCATCTGTTTGTGTGGCGTCTCTTCCGGAGCTCAATAATTCTGCGATCAGGGATTGCTTTCCTGTTTGTTTAAGAACAAAGGCGGCTTTGGTTCTCCACTGAGAAGATTCTGTAATCGGCGCCCGATATTTCAAGAGCCGTTGTATGTATAGCTCAGCCAGGCCGAATTCACCCCGGTCGATGTGATACGAAACGAGATAGTTCATTGCCTTAAAACCGAAGGTTGTTGTAGCAAATCGAGTAGCAATCTCCGCATAGATTTCCGGAGACGCTTGATTTAATTGGGCATCGGTAAACAGTTTTTCTGCCAATGCGTGATACTGGCGATTGAATTTCTCACGTTCTTCAGCAGGTAGGCGTTCCAGAAGTTGATAGATTAATTCCCGATCAGTGATTAAAGCGCGATGACCCTTCACATGCACTGGGAGATTGAGGCTGTTTTCAAGCATCAGTTGCAGTTTTTCCCGGGCTGCCTCCCATTGCTGGTCATCAATCAATTGTTGGGTGCTTTTAAATCGCCGTTCCTGTTCCAGGTCTTGAGGGAAACGATAGTGTGCATGGTCTTTTGATTTTGTGGTCGGACTTGCCAACTGCACTCGAGCCGGCTTGGCCTGACCGAACCAGCCTTGAATGATCTTTTTTAATTCATTCAGAGGCTTAGCTTGTTGGTTGGGTTCATTGTGCTCAAAGACTTCATCTTTCTCGTCAGCTGCCTGCGCATGAGTCATTTGTGGAAAGGCCTGGCAGGTTGAGACAATTAGGGCAATTATCAGAATTCGATTAAATGAATGCATCAGCTAGCCTTCTGGACTCATGACAGGTCCAAATGAATCATATCAGCACTGCTGCTGGTAAACAGGGCGTTTATCCCAAGGTGACTTTTATATTTAAGATTCGGGAGATTTGCATATTCTCAAGAACACTTTTCTATTCTACAGCCTGTTTTCATTGAGCCAATACGTAAACTAGAGGATTCTAAGACTCTTTCGCTTTATGACTATGTTATTTGGGGCTCATTACTATCGTTATTGTAATGTGGGTGTGTCTAAATGTATATGTTGTGGGTCGGTCATGAAGGAGAAATGCGATAGAGGGGGCTTGTATGGTGTGAAAGAAATCAGAAAATCAGGTTGTCTTATGACTTTCAACGAAGATAGGGGCGGGAATCGGTTGCAGATTTCCTTGCGGGAAGTTATTTTTGCACGCTTCAACTATCACAAATTAGTGAAAGACCGGCCAGAGGTTCTGGCTTGGAACGCTGTGTTTACACCTGAAGTCACAAGCAAATACAACCACTTACCCAGGTCGGTAACGCTTGACTTTGAGGAATTTACCGGCCACCCAAGGGCTTAGACACATATTGTTAGGTTTTTAGAGTCAAAATATCTTTATTGGTAGAGTTAATTCGCATATTAAGACGGATTGCTACTTTAGGAATGTTGGGAAATGTCAGACGATTTTGTATTGCAGAAAATCAGTGCTTTCAAGCGGGATAAATTAGGGTCGATTGAAAGTAACCGTGTACGTCGAGCGGGCCGAATTCCTGCTGTCGTCTATGGCCATGGTCAGGAGCCTGCCCATATTAGCGTCGAAGATACTGATTTGCAGAATCTCATCAAGAACCGTGAACGGGTTTTTGAAATTGATCTGGATGGTCAAGTCGAAGAAACAATGCTGAGGGACATCCAATGGGATACCTTCGGTAATCATATTTTGCATGTGGATCTAATGCGTATTAATGCTTCAGAACGTGTGACCGTCGAAGTTCAGGTTCGATTGCGAGGAACTTCGCCTGGAGTTACGTCTGGTGGTGTGCTGGAGCAGCCTTTGCACTCCCTGGAGTTGGACTGTTTGGCCCATAATATTCCGGACAACATTTCAATTCGTATCAACACACTGGAGATTGGTGATTCAATTCACATTAGTGATGTGGAGGTGCCTCGTGGGGCCAAACTACACCATCCCGAAGATCAGGTCGTAGTCCATGTGATTGCTCCTAAGGGAGAAGAGGAAGTCGTAGCGACAGAAGAAGAAACTCCCGAGGTAACAGCAGAATAGTAATTGGGAGAATAATAAATATAGCTTGAGTCAAATGTCTAACAGGTGGTGCTGTGAAAGTGGTCGTAGGGCTGGGAAACCCCGGTAAAAAATACGAGCGAACGCGCCACAATGTTGGTTTTGACGTTCTGTCTGAATTGGCGGGCTGGCATAACATATCCAGTTTCAAGAGTCAATTTGAGGCAGAGTTGGGTGAGTTTTCGTTTGCGGATGATAAAGTTTTACTGGTTGCACCGCAAACTTTTATGAATTTAAGTGGCCGCTGCGTTGCGGCTTTGGTAAAGTTTTTCAAACTACCTTCGACTGATTTAATGGTAGTTTGTGATGATATGAACTTACCAGTTGGACGGCTTCGCATGCGGGGAGCTGGTTCGGCCGGTGGTCAAAAAGGGTTACAAAACATCATTCAGAGCTTGAATACCCAGGATATTCCCCGTTTAAGAATCGGAGTGGGACGACCACCCGCGGGTTTTTCAGGCGCGGATTATGTATTGGGGCGTTTTTCACCTAATGAATCTGAGCTCATCACTCAGGCAGTACATTCTGCTGCAAGTGGGATTGAGTGTTGGGTTCAAAATGGACTTGAAATTGCCATGAATCAGGTGAACTCACCTGAATCATGATGTCCCGGTTTGATTTTCAACCGGCTGGTATAACTAATATAAAATAAGAATTTGATCGTCAATCTGGTCAGTAAGCGGGCCAAATTATTTCGGGAGAAAAGTCTTGTCTGTAGCAGAGAAAAAAGCGGTTATGGTCAATTATGAAGGAATGTTCCTGTTGGACAGTGGCAAGTTTGCTGCTGATCACGAAGGAACCATTTCCCACTTGATGGAAATTTTAGAAAAAGCAGGTGCAGAAGTCGTAGCTCACCGTCCCTGGCAGGATGGGAAGCTTGCCTATGAAATTGAAGGGCACATGAAAGGGCTGCACTATCTGGTTTATTTCAAAATGCCTGGCAGTGGGATGGATGTCATTACCCGTGCTTGCCATTTGAGCGATATTGTCATTCGTCAGTTGGTGATCAAACAGCCACTAACTTTGTTTGATGCGATGGTAGCCGCAATTGATCCTGCAACATCTGCTGAACCGCAACCGATTGAAGAAGTGAAAGAAGAAAAAGTTGATATTGATCTGGAAGCTCCCGATTATGATGCAATTGATGATGTCGACGAATAATAGTCATTGTCATTTCTTCTTTTTGCATCGTTTTTGAATATCGTTACTTTCAGAGAGTTCAAGCTCAGAACATTTTGTTTCAGGGAGGCCGGTGATGGCCAGTTTTAACAAAGTTATATTAGTCGGTAATTTAACACGAGATCCTCAGGTGCGCTACACACCAGGGGGAAGTGCGGTTGCTGAAGTTGGGCTTGCCGTCAATCGTAGTTGGTTTGATAAGAACTCCAATTCCCGCAAGGAAGAGACAACTTTCGTTGATGTCACGCTATGGGGGCGCACTGCAGAAGTTGCCAGTGAATATCTGACAAAGGGACGTTCTGTTCTAATTGAAGGTCGTTTACAACTTGACCAGTGGGATGATAAAGAGTCAGGTCAAAAACGTAGTAAGCTCAAAGTGGTTGGCGAGAATATGACGATGCTGGGAGGCCGAGGTGAATCTGGTGGTGGAGGCGGTGGCAGATCCGGTGGTGGACATGCTTCCGGAGGCAACACGCCTGCTCAAGGTGGTGCCGCCAACGCTGCTGATTCATTTTATGATGACGCACCCAGTGGTGGTGGAATGCCCGATGACGATGTTCCTTTCTAACGGGATGACATTCGAAAATCGGTCATTGAAAGCATATCACAGCTTGTTATTAAAAAAATTGTATAACTTGTATAACACAGTAAGTTACGGAAGTGATTGATAATGGTTCGCAAACGACGTAGTACCTCTGTTATTGGTAGTTCAAAATCATCTGTTGATGTTTTGTTAGCAGAAAAAGTCAATCACCTTGGCGATCAAGGTGATATTGTACGAGTGAAGCCAGGCTATGCTCGTAACTTTTTGTTGCCTTATGGTTTGGCGACAATTGCTACTGAACACAATGAGCGTATGGTCGTTCAGCATCAGAAACGACTGGCAGAACTGGAAAAAGATCGACTCAAATCCTTGAAAGCACTCGCAGAAAAACTGAGTAAGCACAGTGTGACAATGGAAGCAAATGCCAACGAAGATGGTCATCTCTATGGGTCCATCGTTGCCGTTGATATCAGTAAGTCCCTGAAAGAGGGGGGCTTTGATGTTGATGCGGAAGGTGTTCGTCTGGAAGGTCCTCTCAAGGAATTAGGGATGTACACTGTCAAATTGCAGTTACACGAAAAAGTAAAAACAGAGGTTAAGGTTTGGGTTGTGCCTGCTGCCGAGAAAAAATAAGCTCAGTTTGACTGGCTGATTAATGTCACTCTGATTTTCCTGAATAAGAGAGAGGTCCGGTATATTGCCGGGCCTCTTTTTGTTTTATATGATCGAGACAGCGGGGTAGAGTCTTTTCTCCGGTTGTTAAACAGTTCTACGACCTCGTTCACGCATCAAAACACCTACGAAGCCAGGGGATGGTTATGTCATTTGCCGGAAAAAAGAATTTTCGCGGCTCTAAACCGGAATCTGTCGAAGAGTTGTTCGGCAAAGTACCTCCTCAAAATCTGGATGCAGAAAAGGGAGTATTGGGCAGCATTCTTTTGGATAATATTGTGATTGACGATCTAGTTCAGATTGTCAAAGCCAATCACTTTTATAGCGAGAAGAATTCCCGAATTTATGCTGCCGTTTTACGATTACATGATTCTGGTGTTCGTGGGATTGACGCACTTACTGTCGCAGAAGAACTCGACTCGAAAGGCGAGCTCGAAGAAGCGGGTGGGGTTCTTTATTTACATGAAATTCTGGAAAGTGTTCCGCATGCGGCCCATGCAGAATATTATGCTAAAATTGTCAGGGACAAATCGGTCCAACGCACTCTGATTCATTCCTGCACGGAAATCATTCGAGAAAGTTATGCACCACAGGGAGACACACTGGATGTCTTAAATAAAGCAGAGCAGAGTATCTTCAGCATCTTGGAACAACAGGGGGAAGGTGATAAGCTCGAGATCAAAGATATCCTGATGGAAACCTTTGATCGAATTCATGAACGGTCACAAAAAGAAGGGATGCTTACCGGATTAACGACTGGTTTCATTGATCTTGATACGCAGATTAATGGATTCCAACCTTCTGAGTTGATCATTCTGGCGGCACGCCCCAGTATGGGAAAGACGGCGCTGGTTTGTAACATTGCAGAATCAGCGGCCGATGATGGCGGAGCTGCGACCATCATTTTCAGTCTGGAACAGTCCAAACTCGAACTCGCTGAACGATTTCTTTGTATTCGCTCGGGCGTGAATGGTCATTCTTTACGAGCTGGTGACCTGGAAGATGACGAGCGACATCGTTTGATTGAAGCTTCGTCCGAACTCAGCGAGTGCCCCTTGTTTATTGATGATAAACCAGGACGTACCATACAGGAAATCAGCGCGATCTGTCGCCGATTGAAACGACTCAATAACCTCGGTTTGATCATTATCGACTATTTACAATTGATCGAACCGGAAGATAAAGCGACGCCTCGCGAACAGCAGATTGCGCAGATTACCCGTCGACTCAAGGGGCTTTGTAAGGAATTGAATGTTCCGATCATCGCCTTAGCTCAGTTAAACCGTGGTGTGGAATTACGCGAAGACAAACGTCCTCGTCTGGCTGACCTGCGTGAGAGTGGTGCCATCGAACAGGATGCCGACTTGATTATGTTCCTGCACCGCCCGGACGCTTACGATCCCGAAGATCATCCCGGTCTGGCGGAAGTGATCGTCGCCAAGCACCGTAGTGGACCGACCGGCATTGTCAACTTAACCTGGATGAAAGAGTCGATGCGCTTTGGAAACTATTCCAATCTGGATGTTCCCGAAGGAGGCTACATGGGCGACGATGGCGGTGGATTCGGTTAATGCCGAGGTAGCTGAGAATTGAAAATCAAACGAGGAGCATATTCCAATTTGGTGAGCGGAGTAATTTCAGCAGTGAATACTCCATACTCCTATAGTCGCAGGCGCTTTCACGGCTGCTGTAGGAAGTTAATCATGTCAACCAATGCCCAGCCTTTTTGGTCATTGTCCAACAGCCAAAAACCTGATTGTCCTGTCTCGTTTCCGTTGGTTAGATTATTGGGATGGAATGATGGATTCTTTTCCCAATACCCGTTTGAGATTGTCGAACAGTTACGCGCGACATTAATATTCCCGTCGAAAACTTCAACCTCACCCAGCCCGCCACCTTTACCACGTATCTTGGTCACATCAATACGAACCTGATCGAATCGAACGTGGGGAGGCCGTAAAACTCGATTTGCCGGGGTATCGGGTTCCCATGGTATCTGAGCTTTTTGCCGCCAAACCGACTTACCTTTATAGAGGAGTGTCACAATACATTCAGTCGTACCACGATCTGAATAACTTCCGTTATGCTGATTCCAGATCACAATTTTGTCAGCTTCTATGATAATTTGTTGTAATTTTTTTTCTCGCCCAACACGTTCCTTGATTGGTAAACGAGGGCGTGCGTGTAAATACCAGTAGCGTCCTCGCAATTGATACGCTTTTCGGACGTTTCCCTTTTCTTGCGCCGCCAGTTTCCACCAGGCATCTGCTAATTGTGCCTGTTGAGCAGGAATGGTGGGACGCTTTAAATCAGCTAGGACTGTCTGACGAAGCGCAGGATTGCTGGACTTAGAAAGCAGCAGTAGGCCTTTTTTCCAATCAGCTTTTACTGCGCAGTAAAAATCCCCAACCTGTTTATACGCCTTAGGATCAATCGATTTCTTTTTCAGTGTTTCATATGACTGGCGAACTTTTGCAAACTCCCGTTTTTGCTGATTGACTTGTTTCATCGTTGATATAACTTCTTCTTGAAGCACTTTGTTTTTCTCTTTCACAGACTTGATTCGCAGGTTTGAGAGCAGCTTAAGCGCCTGGTCATAGTCGTCTCTGTCTAACGCCTTCCTCACTTCGGAAAACTCCAGTGGAACCTCAACATCGAAGGGATCTGATTGAGGAGGTTTTTGGGCGAAGATTCCTGATGGATAGAGACAAAGGATCGAAAAAAGTACGAGCATCATCACAAAAAACTGCAAAGTGGGACGCCGATTGATATCGTAAGATCTATTGTGGGGGATCATTAGTAATCTCAACTCTGAGGGGGGCAATAACAGACAAAGCGCACAACAGTTAATTATATTGTATGTTCTGACTCTTTGTCCATATTGTGGTTCATTGTCTAGTGCGATTTTCGAAAACTTATTGGGTCTACAGTAAGTATGGTTTTCGTTTTAGGGAGCTCTAGTGATCTCGATTCCGCTGATGAGAGACTTTCCTGTTATTGCCTGTAAGGTCATCGTCAAAGTGCCGTCAACCTTGATGTTTTCAATTTGACGAGTAATACCTGTCATCGAATGTTTCGCTTCTGCGATGATGTCGAAGTCACTCAGGACAGGCTGTCCTTGCAAAGAAATCGTCTGCTTTCGTTGTCCGGGTTGAATGTCGTCAACTTCGGCAAAGTAGAGCTTGACGGTATAAGTTCCTGGTTTGAGATCATGTAATGTCAGTTCCTGGAGTCCTTTCACTGTAGACGCGGCAACCCACGGCCATTCGTTGTCACCTTGCATCCAGTTTGTGTGCCGATAACGGTACTTGGGATTCTTTGGTTTTGTTTCGACTCTGATTTGGGGAGAGGGGCCGCCGATAGAAGGATAATCGAGCCAGAGCGTTCCAGCGCGTGTTTTCCGATCACCGGGTGCTCCGAAATTCAAGCCAATCCGCTGTATGGAGGCGGGTTTGATTTTGTCTTCACCCCACGATGACCACTGCTCAAAACTTTCAGGCATAGCCACCATAGACAAACCAGCGGGGAGTGGATAACTACAGGTACAACCTTCATAAAAATAAGGGACGTTCAGCAATCCACCCGAAGGAATAATGCTGTTGGAGCAACCACTACGCGGTCCACTGATAAAAACCGTTCCGCTTTCCAGTGTCTTGTCGTAGTAGGAAGCCGTTCCGCTTCTTAGTGTATAGAATAATCCATAATCGACTCCGCCATCACAGCCATACATTTTTGGGAATGCACGTGGTTCTTTCAGGCCCGTCAGCGGGTTGATGCGTTCTCCCGCGACTGGCGGGTCAGGGTGCAACATTGTCTTTTGGTGTGGTGCGTGATAGTAACTTGGCTGTGGCCCTGTTGGGTTCGCCGCCAGATTCTTGCGTAAAGTGGTTTGTTCTGATGGTTCAAGTACACGGCCAGTGTAGATATCAGAGAGAACAGAGCGGTTTAAAGGATAGTCGATAGACCAGTCACCCTTGACGCGTGTGGCATGCCAGTCTTTAGGACGAGATACCATTATTCCGTCAAAGAAATGGGGTTGTGGTGAGCGTTTGAAGTGCGCGAGCGTATCGTCAAACCAGAGTACGCCCAGCGGAAAACGGACGAGTGTATCTTTACAGTGTTCGTAGTTTCCTCTGTAATCGGCTGTGCCTGGCAAAGCGCCAACACGCCGTACCAGTGCCTGCTCCTCGAATTCGGATGGTTCTGTGTTTGTCAGTTCAAACTCGGAGAGTTCGAAATTACCCGGCTTGAGAGATTTTAGGTTAAGATCGTTAGTAATGCCGGTGTGATGCTTGATTCCCAATGCAGCAATTCCGCCAAATGGTCGGAGAGACTGCAGTATTAGGCTCCAGGATTTAGCGACTTGTTCTGGTGTTTCTGTCAGAATGACACGAGCCAGATAGGGAGGCAAGGTGACTTGCTTCGGATCACATTCGATGACCGCGGCGCGTGTTCCATAGAGTCCAGCTCTTTGTAGTTCACCACGAAGTTGATCGACTCGATCAGTGTGATGATCAAAGGCGATGACGTGATAGTTTGATTCTTTTAGCAGAGCCTTAACGAGCGAGCCATTTTTCAGTCCGACCACCAATGCGATTCCTTGAGGCCCAGCAGATTCCTGAATCAATGCTTTTACGAACCGGGTCGATTGTGGTGTTGTGGTCAGTGGAGTGACACTCTCTTGCCACTGTTTGACTGGTGTCGACTTCACTCCTTTCTGCTCTTCAAAACAGTAGAGTTTTCCGTTTCGCGTCGCGACAAAGAGCCGACCATCGGCAACGATCATTGAGTGGATTACTCCTTCAACGCCATCTAGTTTGTCGTCGAACTTCAAGGAACGGTCGCCAGCACGAATGACACGGCTAATACTTTCTTTGCCCAATCCCTTACGTACTTTATCTTCGTGCCGTTGGCTATTTACTACTTTGTCGAAGGCCAGTTTTCCACGCCGTATCGCTTTAGCGTCTTCAGGATCAAGAGCAGCAAACCAGCCCCCGGGAAAGCCTCCCTCATTGGGTAGCTTAAATTCAATTAATTCGCCTGTTTTCCGATTCAACCGCGCCGGGTATGCTGTTGAGCAGGGCACAATCAATTCATCGCCATTGATGATCAGATAGCCTTGCGGCGCCAGACCTCCAATCGCTTTCGTATTGTGTGGCTGTTGTCCGAACAGATATCCGAGTCGCTCGTTCCGCCAGATCACTTTGCCCGTTGCGATATCCATTGCATAGACGAAAACCCCCTCAAATGGCCAGACGCCTGCGGCGAAGTAGACAATACCCTCTGACACGACTGGCCCGCCGCGGACAGGCCACACCGAAATCAAACGTTGATTTCCAAGCAAACGCCGTTCGTTAGGTACTGCACGGTGTTTCCAACGTAACTTTCCCGTTGACAGTTCAACACAATAGAGAAAGCCATCGTCAGATCCAAAGCAGACGTAATTCTTCCAGACTGCAGGGGCGAATCGGACTGGCCCATTTGTATGATACACCCAGAGTTCACGGCCTGTCGCTGCTTCGTACGCCGTGACCGAATCGTTACGGGAAGACGCGATGAGCAGAACGCCATCAGCCACGATTGGTTCATAACCGGCATCAAATTGCAAACGTGCATTGTGAAACGCAGGCGTGATTTCTGGCAACTTTCGTACCCATTTCAGCGAGAGTGTTTCAGGCAGTGATTCCGTTGTTACCCCGGTTCGCCCCGCATTTTGACGCCACATCGGCCAGTCACTACTGTTGGCATTATCCAAGCCCATCATTAAAGCAATGACAAAGCACCATGATACGATCAGAGGATAAAAACGCTGGGATATGAGGTTGTGCATTGTTCAAATTGATTCTTATTGGAGTTGGATTTTATGAGAAATTCCAGTTTCGCGGCATCGCTTTGTTAGGGCGATTTGGGCACTTTTGATTCAGTACGCGAACGCCAAATTTTTATAGTTAAAACGATGCCACCCAGTACGCCAATAAGGTAACTGGCGCTATGTGCCCAAAGATCTGTGAGAAACGCAACATGTTTTGTAGCAGGCACTCTACTAAACATTGGCTCAACGAGGTGCACCACACCTTGACTTGCGAGAATGTACCCAGTGATGCCCGCGATAAAAGAGAAAATACCCATAAGAGCAAGTAATTTGAATATGTCAGGCATTATTTGAGACAATGTTAATTTTGATTTTTTACCGACTCTGGCAGAGGTTGCCAAAAGACAGCCAAGGATCAGTCCAACCCACCATGTTGCAATTATACCCCAGCCTAAGGCAAGAAGTGTAGGTGAAGTGGTATTGAAAATTATTGGGTGACCAATAGTGAAATACTCTAAGCAGATTCTAACTGTAAATTGATCGTGAATGATGCCGAATACGATTGCTGCAATGATGCTAAATAAAACTATTTTAAGTGCTTGCAACTACAGGAGCCCTATTAACTAAGAGGTAGCTGGATTCAGGTTCTGCTTATCGGAACTTATATTTTGTCCTATTTCTAAAGCGTGATTTTGTCTATGTGAAAAACAAGTTGTCATGTTACGGATAAGCGTTTTCTGACTGTCTTGCTGTTCCGTTATTGTTCTTCCTCAGAATCGTCGCCGACGGCCGTGGGTGCAAATCCGCGACGCATTGTGTTCTCGGTGACATTAACGGGAATCAGAAATTGGAGCAGGTAATCCGGTCCGCCTGTTTTGCTGCCGATACCTGACATTTTGAAACCGCCGAATGGATGCCGTTCGACCATTGCACCGGTGATGTTACGATTCAAATAAATGTTGCCGGCAACCAGATCACGTCTGGCCCTGTTCAGATTAGCCGGGCTGCGACTATAGATACCTGCCGTTAATGCATACGGGGTGTCGTTGGCAATCGAGATCGCTTCGTCCATATCGTCTGCTTTCATAACAGCCAGAACCGGTCCAAAAATTTCTTCTTGTGCAATCTGGCATGTGGAATCGACGTCTGTGAAAATATGAGGGCCGACATAATATCCTTCTTCGTTCAGTTCTGTTGCCTCACAGGCCAATGCCAGTGTTGCTTCCTCTTTCCCTGTTTCAATGTATTCAAGAATTCTCTGTTTGGCATCTTCGTCGATGACCGGTCCAACAATGGTTCCCGGTTCTTCAGCAGGGCCAATTTTCAGGCTCTTAGTGGCCTCCACCAGACGTTCTACAAATGTGTCATGAATCGATTCCAGGACGATGACTCGTGAGCAGGCAGAACATTTCTGACCTGCGTAATTAAATGCGGAATGCATCACACCGAGAACGGCTTCATCGAGATCGGCATCATCGTCAATAATGATCGCATTTTTTCCACCCATTTCGGCAATGACTCGTTTAACCATGTTCTGTCTAAGGTCTGTTTCTGATGCCGATTCGTTGATTGCCAGGCCTACATCACGCGAGCCGGTAAAGGTGATGAGTTCTACATCGGGACTGCCTACCAGTTCCGGACCGACTTCTTCACCGATCCCGGGGAGAAAATTAACAACGCCATCCGGAATACCCGATTCATGAATCAAATCCATGAGTTTCGCAGCAACGACTGATGATTGCTCTGCCGGCTTCATGACGACTGTGTTTCCAGTGACCAATGCGGCCGCGGTCATGCCTGTCAGAATCGCCAGTGGGAAGTTCCAGGGAGCAATCACGGCGACAGTTCCCCTGGGGCGATAGAAATAAGCGTTTTCTTCGCCGGGAACATTACAGTTCAGAGGCTCTGCCAGTCGACGCATTTGGTTGGCATAGTACATGCAAAAGTCAATGGCTTCTGCGACATCACCATCTGCTTCTTCCCACGGCTTACCACATTCGTAGACGATCCAGGCGGCCAGCTCGAAACGCCGTCGACGCATGTTGGCGGCGATCAGTTCGAGGTATTCAGACCGATACTGTGGCTCTGTTTTTGACCATGACGGAAAAGCACGACGGGCGGCATCAATGGCATCGATGGCATCATCGGCTGAGGCTGATGAGACCGTACCCACTGCTTCATCGTGGTGCGATGGGTTGCGAGACGTAATTGTGGTTTTGGTATCGATTGCACGACCATTAATTAACAGTGGGTATTCTTTTCCTAGCTGATCTGCGACAGTTTCCAGAGCTTCCTGCATTTGAGTGCGGGATTCTTCCAGGCTAAAATCAATAAGCGGTTCGTTTTGGAAACCGCTCGTTGTGTCGTCTGAAGCGTTCTTTTCAGAGGTTTGTTTGGCATGGTCGGAAGGATTCATCATCAAGGTCTCCAGATTGACGTGCTCACTAAAGCTTTGTCGAAGGAATGAGTCGTTGGACGTGTTTTCCAGCAAACGCCTGACCAGATAGGCCATGCCGGGTATTAATTCACCGAAAGGAGTATAAATACGAACGCGATGGCCCATTTCTGCAAAGACCTGGGCCTGTTCTTTCCCCATGCCATACAGCATTTGGATTTCATAAGCGGAAGGGGGAATATCCAGTTCATGGGCAACGGCGATGGCGTGGGCCAGGCTCCGCATATTATGGCTACCAAAAGCAGGACGTAACCACTGGTAGTTTTCCAGCAGTATCTGAGTCAGTTTTTCAAAATTGGCATCGGATTCCCATTTTTCCTGATACACGGGAATCGGCCAGCCATGATATTGGGATGTGATGGTTTCATAATCCCAGTATGCTCCTTTGACGAGTCGAATCCAGATCGGGGTTTTACGTTTTTTAGTCCATTTTAAGAGGTCCTTCAGATCCTTTTCGGCCTCGGGTTGATACGCCTGAATCACAATGCCCACATTGTCGAAATCGCGGAATTCCTTTTCCATCAGAGTCTGTTTAAAAATCTCCAGGGTCAGTGGCTTATAAGAATTCTGCTCCATGTCGACATGCAGATAAGCATCATGCTGCATGGCACAACGCAGTAACCGTTTTAAGCGAGGTTGCACTGCAGCCATTGTGCCCACAGGATCGGTTGGTTTGAATTGACTGCATAAGGCCGATAATTTAATCGAAACATTGGTTCTTGGCAGGTGTCCCTGGTTATCCCAGTCGAGTTGTACGTTTTCCGACCATTTTTTGACACGCGGGGAGAGTCCCTTGATCAGATCAAGATAAGCTTGCAGGTAGGACTCAGCCTCTTTCTCACTGATCACCGCTTCGCCGAGCAGATCGAGCGTGAACGCGAAATTCTCGCTTCTGAGTCGATCAACAGTATGATGAACTTGTTCCACAGTTGAACCGGCAATGAAGCGGCTGGCCATACGTCTGGCATTGGAGCGGGCATTCAAAGCCAGGGCACGACCCAAAACAGAATTTGGCTGTGATAATTCAAGCCCAATGCGAGCCGCCCAGGGAAGATGCTTGCGAACATCTTCAAAATATTCCTGCAGGTGGCTGACGATCGACTCGTGAGAACGGAGCATCGGCAGGACATCCACGAAGCGGAACATTTGCACTTTGACTGATTCATCCGCCATTGCCCAGGAAAGAATTCGATCATCCCACCAGCGTTTTTCAAACATGGTTGGTTCGCGACGTTCCAGCAGCCCCCAAATCTGTTGGCCAAGCTCCTGTGTTCGCTGCTCAAATTTTTGATTCAGGCTTGAAGATGCTTTTTTTCGTGCCACTTATATAACCTGCCTCAGAGTGCAGTCTGCACTTTGTTCTTGTGCGGTTTCGATTTTATTTGAGACCACTGGACAAGGGATAATAATACATCGGAGGACTTTGATTACTGACGTCCTGTCAGTAATTTTACGCTGGCACTCCTGAGAGTGTTGGATTTGGCCTCTTGAATAGGGTCCGGTGGAAGCCTATTCTTCCCTAAAATTTGTTAGTTGGGAAGCAGGTTAACAAATCCCAATAGGTGAGGTAAGTGCTGCGGGGAATGCAATCAGAACTTTTCTCGTCTCATCAGCGGGGGTGACAAGACTTGTCAGTACGTGAAGAGGCTTTATTCTTAAGGAAATTATAAAATTAGGAAATCCGGTGGTTGTTCGTCTTTGGTTGCATTGATGTTATATCACTCGTGGTTGATAATAGAGCTTCTGTGAATCGCGATCAATGATCTGAGATTCACATGTAATAGGGAAGACGACTAAGACAATTTGGAGAGGGACGAACCTGCTATGCGTGATTTTGACTATGAAGCCCCCACTTCATTGGCTGATGCTGTCGGCTTATTAGCCAAAAATAATGGGAATGCCCGTCCATTGGCGGGAGGGACCGACCTGATCGATCATGTGCGAACGGGCAGGCTGTCTGCCGATCTGATTGTCGATTTGAAAAAAATCCCGGAATTGATGGCACTCGAACTCAATGAGCAAGGTCTGCGATTGGGAGCCGCGGTTCCCTGTTATCAGATTTACGGACATCCGGGGATTGTAGAAAAATATTCAGCTATTACCGATAGTAGCAACATTATTGGTGGCATGCAGATTCAAAACCGGGCCAGTGTGGGTGGTAATCTGGCGAATGCAGGCGCGGCCGCCGATTCAACACCCGCTTTGATTGCCTTGGAAGCAATAGTTGTGATTGCAGGTCCTGACGGGACGCGCGAAATCCCCGTCGATGAGTTTTGTACGGGGCCTGGCCAAAACGTGTTAGAGCAAGGTGAGATTATTGTGGAATTGCGTTTTCCACCTCGCCCATCACATAGCGGGTCGCATTACCGTCGGTTCATCCCTCGAAATGAGATGGATATTGCGGTTGTGGGTGTCGCCGCTTCAGTTGTTTTGGATGAGAGCGGCGAGAATTTTGTTTCAGTTCGCATTGGACTGGGCGCTGTCGCTGCAAAACCATTTTATGCTCAGGAAGCCAGCGAGATTTTAGCTGGTCAGCCTGTGAATGATGAATCAATTCAAAAAGCAGCCGCGGCCGCACGAGCTGTGATTCATCCCATAACTGATATGCGAGGAACAGAAGAGTTTCGGAATCATGTAACGGGAGTGCTAACCGAACGTGTAATCAAAAAGGCGGTAGAGCGTGCTCGCGGTTGATGCCCGATGTTATTTTTTATCGAAGCATCTAAAATCTCAAACAAATAAATGATAATCAGAATTTTAAATAAGGACTTTTCGATGGCGAAGAAACGGATCGTAACCGCGACTATTAATGGCCGCGAAGAGGAGTTCCTCTGCCAGCCCAGGCAGACTTTACTCGAAGTATTGCGCGACACATTAAATCTGACCGGTGCCAAAGAAGGTTGTTCGAATGGGAACTGTGGTGCCTGTTCTGTCGTCATTGACGGCCGCGCAGTCAATAGCTGTATGATCCTGGCAATGGAAGCCGAAGGAGCCGAGATTGAGACGATCGAAGGCTTGGCTCCTGGCGATGGTCTGGATCCTTTGCAGGAAGCCTTTCTGGAAAATGCCGCGTTACAGTGTGGCATCTGTACTCCTGGGTATATTATGGCAGCCAAAGCATTTCTGGATGAGAATCCTAGTCCGACCGAAGAAGAGATTCGTTTTGCGATGGCAGGGAATTTGTGTCGTTGCACCGGATATGACAAAATTGTGCGTGCAATTCAACAAGCTGCGGAAACAAGGGCGGAACAATCTGCCTCATGTGAGAAGGAGACTGTCTAATGGCGACCATTGATGAAACCAAAGCAGCAGAGGGAAGTGACGAAACTCCTAAATATAAAGTAATCGGAACACGCCCCATTCGTCATGATGGAGCCGACAAAGTGACAGGGCGTGCCTTGTATGGGGCGGATATTAAAGTCAAAGGTATGATTTACGGGGCGATTCTCCGTAGTCCTCATGCGCATGCCAATATTAAGTCGATTGATACTTCGAAAGCTAAAGCGCTACCTGGAGTGCGTGCTGTGATTACCAGTGCGGACTTGCCAGAGCCTGGCGATAAAATTGCGGAACTGGGAGAAGGATCTGTTGTTCTAAATCATCTCAGCAGTAACAACCTGGCACGCACCAAAGTACTTTACAAGGGGCATTCTATCGCCGCGGTCGCCGCGGATAACATTCATATCGCGCAGGAAGCAGCCAATCTGATCGAAGTGGAATATGAAATCTTGCCTCCCGTCCTGGATGTGCTGAAAGCAATGTCCGATGAAGCACCGGTATTGAATCCGGATGTACGAACGGAAGAAGCCGCTACTGGTGAAAAAGGGGATAAACACACTAATATCGCTAAACATTTTCTGTTTGAGAAAGGTGATATTGAAAAAGGATTTGCTGATGCGAAGTACGTTGTTGAGAGAGAATTCAACACGTCAACCGTGCATCAGGGGTATATCGAACCGCACGTGGCGACGGCACTGTGGAACAATGATGGCCAGATCACTGTCTGGACTTCGACCCAGGGCACGTTTTCAGTTCGTCAACAGGTGGCAGAATTATTAGACGTTCCACTGGCACGCGTCAAAGTTGTTCCTGCCGAAATTGGGGGCGGCTTTGGTGGCAAGATCTCCGTTTATTTGGCGCCAGTTGCCGCTACGTTGTCTCGCATTGCGGGGGCACCCGTTCAAGTTGTGATGGACCGAACTGACGTACTACAGGCAACCGGACCGACTCCCGGTTCCCACATCAAAATTAAGATGGGCGTGGATGCCGATGGTCATATTACCGCCGCTGATGCCTGGCTGGCGTATGAAGCGGGGGCTTATCCAGGTTCTCCAATTGGAGCAGGGGCGATGTGTGTTTTCTCCTGCTATGATGTACCAAACGGGAGAGTGGAAGGTTTCGATGTTTGTGTCAACAAGCCGCGTACGAATGCATACCGCGCACCAGGTGCCACCAATGCTGCGTTTGCCACCGAAACAGTGGTGGAGGAGCTTTGTGAAAAACTTGGAATGGCCCCCGTCGATTTCCGCCTGCTGAATGCTTCCAAAGAAGGCACGCGTCGTGTTGACGGAGTCACCTATCCCCGTATTGGACTAGTTGAAACGTTAGAAGCGATTAAAGAAAGTGATCACTTCAAAAGCCCGTTGGAAGGCCAACATCGGGGACGAGGAATCGCTTCCGGTTTCTGGTTTAACGCAGGCCTGAAATCAGCAGTGACTGCAACGGTGAACTCTGACGGTTCCGTTTCACTTCTGGAGGGTTCAACGGACATCGGAGGCTCACGGACTGCGATTGCCATGCAGTTTGCAGAAACATTGGGAATTGCTGCTGAGGACATCAAACCAGCTGTGGTTGATACCGACAGTGTGGGTTACACCGATGTCACAGGTGGAAGTCGCGTGACGTATGCAACAGGCTGGGCTGCTTACGAAGCCGGCAAAGATTTACAACGTCAGATTGTCGCTCGTGCAGCAGATCTGTGGGAAGTTGATCCTGACCAGGTTTCCTATGAGGATGGTTATGTCCTGGGGCCGGACAAGAAAGTTTCCTTTAAAGAGATCGCCGTCGAACTCAGTGCAGTAGGAGAGCCATTGGTAGGACGTGGTGTTTCCAATCATAACGAGCCCGGTGGTGCTTTTGGTACCCATGTTGTTGATGTCGAAGTGGACCCCGATACCGGAAAAGTAGATATTTTGCGGTACACTGCAGCACAGGACTGTGGGACCGCGATTCATCCTGCATACGTCGAAGGGCAGATTCAGGGCGGGGCGGTTCAGGGAATTGGTTGGGGGCTCAATGAAGAATACTGGTATGACGAGGATGGCAGTATGCGGAACGCGAACTTCCTCGATTACCGTATCCCCACTTGTTACGATTTACCGATGATTGACACGATTATTGTGGAAGTTCCTAATCCCGGCCATCCGTTTGGAGTACGCGGAGTCGGAGAAGTTCCCATTGTGCCACCACCGGCTGCACTTGCGGCTGCCATTTATGATGCTGTCGGAGTACGCATGGATGAGCTACCGATGTCGCCTCCGCGTGTACTGCATGAACTCTTGAAGAAGCAAAAGGAATCTTGATCAGGAGTAGCATCGAGAATGCCGCGTTTATTCATTCCACCGTTGCTGAGATCTTACTGTGGAGGAAAGGAAGAAATGATTGTGGAGGGAACCACGGTTCTGGAAGCGGTACAGTCTCTGGACAACGAGTACCCAGGGGTAATGGAGCGACTTTGCCCTGAGGGGAAACTCAGGGCGGGGACTTCGGTGACCGTCGACCAAAATGTGACGCCCCGCGGTTTGTCGCAGAAAGTTTCTTCCGAAAGTGAAATACACTTCCTGCCCGCCATTGGTGGTGGTTGAAATTATTTTGTTTTTTCTATGATTATCAATCGTTTGCTTTTTAGCTTTCAGTTCTATTCATCAATCTCATCGCTGGTATCTAACGAAAATAATTATGTCTCAATCCAAACCAACTTCGTGGATAAATACTAGAGAGATCTTCTTAGTAGCCTGTTTGGTGTTCGTAGCCATTGGCTTGCTGATTTATCTTACGGGGCATAATACCCAAAGTCAGGCAGTCGAAGAACTGGTCCAAGCAGTGGAATCCTTCAACGTACCTGAAACGGAAAAAGCTCTCAAAAAAGTAAAATTAAATGAGGTAACGGAACTGGCAGTCCCACGGCTCATCGAATTACTTGATTCGAATCCCAAAACCGTTTATGCGCCGACTCTCAGTCTGGCTTTTACTGAGCTTGGATCTGATTCCATTTCAGGCTTGGTTGAAAAAGTACAGCCTGCGGAAGAGACCAAGACAAGAACTCAAGCTATGTATATGTTGAGTAAAATCGCACCTGGTCATGAAAATCAACAGGTGGCACAGGCTTTAATTCAAGCCTTGAATGACGAGGATAAGAACGTCAGATTTTCTGCGGCACAGGCAATTGCCCACATAGATACTACAAAAGCAGCGGAAACACTTCCGATCTTAGTCGAATTATTGAAAGATCCTAGTGGAAGTATACGCGCAGAATCAATCTATCATATTGGGCTATTTGGTAAGCGCGCGGAAGCAGTGCTTCCGAAAGTGCTACTGGCATTGAAAGACCCGGTCGCTACCGTTCGAGTGATTGCTGCCAAATCGATATGTAAGGTAGGAACGCCCGACAAAAGAGTCATTGACGCTCTCTCAGAAATGTTATTTGATGAGAGTCTTAGCTGTCAAAGTGAGGCAGCATTGGCGCTGGGACAATTGGGATCTCAATCAGAACCAGCGGTTCCCGCAATACTCGATGCTTTAAAATTGCTTAATAATCCAGACAGACATAGTAAGCGCCAGCAGGAATTAACTCGTAGTTCGATGGTGAATGCGCTGGGAGCGATCGGTTCTGCGAAACCGGAAGTCATTCAGACGCTGATTGATACGCTGAATGAAAAAAAATATGGAATTTCTCGTGTTGCTGCAGCAACATCATTGAAAAATTTGGGACCGAAGGCGATTAAAGCGGTACCCGTTCTGGTGAAGATCATAGATGAATCAAAAGAGGAGTTAAAAGGCCATTCTGAAATAAGCCCGGCAGCAAAATTACAAATGGAATTACAACTCGATCACAGATTAAGCTCAGAAGCAGCAATTGCTCTCAGGGAAATTGATCTGGAAACGTTTGAACGAGTCTGCGACGAATCATCTTCTGAAGCACAATGATTTAAGATAGATAGTAAACTCAATAAGGAGTGAACTTGGTAGCCATATTAGTTCATCATCCGGATGTTTGCTCTGATGCCAATAGCTCGTGGACAACCTCGACCAGTTCTTCGATCTGATAGGGCTTGGCGATAAAGCGATCAACGCCTCGTTCCATGGCGAGTTCTCTATATTTCGGTTCCGTATTTCCCGTGACCATCACAATTCGGGGGGCGCGGGGCTTCTTGTCTGTCATGCTTTCAAGGACTGCGAAACCGCTACGACGGGGCATTACAAGGTCTAGCAGCACCAGATCCGGGGCGTCTCGCTCAATTTTCATGACTCCTTCATTACCATCATGGGCCGTCAAAACTTCATATCCAGCAGCTTCCATTGCAAATTGGAGCGGTTCAATCAGCCCTTCATCATCGTCAATGATTAAAATTCGTTTCTGAGGAGATATGTTCATTAGCCTGGCATAAATTCTTCACATGACCCGCACTGGAGAAGTGTGCAAATGGAATTATATCAGCTAAGGCATCGAAAATCCAATTATTAAGATCATCCTGGCGCATAACGCTCCCCAAACGGCAATCTGTTCGATAAAATGGCCCGGTGCGCGCGTTGTGCGTACTGTTTTTTGATTCCCAGTTGAATCAATATCGAGTGTTTTTTCTTATTTTTTCCTTTCATTTCAACCAGCAGGATAGTTTTGTGTCAGCGACGTCGGTAATTGGATTACAGTGGGGCGATGAGGCCAAGGGCAAAATTGTAGATTTACTTTCAGAGCAGCACGAAATCGTGGTTCGCTATCTGGGAGGCAATAATGCAGGTCATACCGTCAAGTTTGACGGAAAAACATATAAACTCTCACTGTTGCCAGCAGGTGTTCTCAACCCCAATGTCACCTCTGTGATTACAGGTGGGGTCGTGATCAATCCGAAAGCATTTCTGAAAGAGATGGAGTCAATCTGCGATCAGAATGGTCCGATTGAGCCAAGTCGGCTTTTGATCAGCGATCGTGCGCACGTGATTTTTCCTTATCACATGCAGGAAGAGGTTGTTTTCGAAGAAAGTCGCAAAGAGAAGGCCATCGGGACTACGATGCGGGGAATTGGTACCTGCTATCGCGATAAAGCCGGTCGCACACATGCCATTCGCATGGGAGATTTAATTCGACCCGAATTTTTCCGCAGTCGACTGGAAGAGATCGTCGCTTACAAGAATAATATCTTTCAGGCACTCGATCCTGATGCAGAACCTGTGAGTGTTGATGCGATCTACGAGGAATATTCAGAATATGCGAAAATCCTGAAACCTCATGTCGTGGATACGAATGCCTACCTTTTAAAAGCGGTCGCAGAACAGCGGAAAATTTTGTTTGAAGGGGCACAGGGAAGCTTGCTTGATATCGATCATGGGACGTTTCCATATGTCACGTCATCCAATAGTTCCGGGTGTGGTATTCATAATGGAAGTGGTGTCTCGGAACGCTATATTGAGAAGATGATTGGTGTTGTTAAGGCATATACTACACGTGTTGGTGGTGGACCTTTCGTCACGGAACTTCATGACAGTGTAGGGCAACGGATTCGCGATGTAGGCAATGAGTATGGTACGGTTACCGGTCGCCCACGTCGATGTGGGTGGTTTGATGCCGTCGCGACCCGTTATGGAGCCAATATCAGTGGTGTCGATTGCATCGCCGTCATGTTGCTCGATGTTTTAAGTGGGCTGGAAGAGTTAAAAGTCTGTGAAGCCTACGAAGTCAATGGTCAACAGGTGACTGATTTTCCCAGTCATATTCTCGATCTGGAGCAGGCGAAACCCATTTACCGCACGATTCCCGGGTGGCAGGAAGACATTACCGGCATTCGTAAGATGGAAGATTTGCCCGAAAATGCGATTGCTTATATCAAAGCGGTTGAAGAAATCATTGGCAAGCCGGTTGAGATTGTCTCTGTTGGTCCTGATCGTGAGCAGACCATTTTGTTGAAGTAGTCTGTTCTTGATCGAAATCGAGGATGAATTGTGAATAAAGCGCGTCTGCGTAGCAATCTCAGCTTTTCTTCAAAGGTACTTCTGAAATTTCTTTCTTACTGACGGATTTTCATCTCTTGGTAGGAAGTGACTTTCAGATAGAATCCTGGCGCAGGTTTTGTGTGTTATCTTCAAGGCTGAGAACTCCTCTATCTGTGTGTTCTTTGTGCATGGAGATGAGATGTTTCTAAAGTCATTCACAGTCGTTTCATGATTTCGTTTATTCTCTTGATAGGCGTGAATGAGTCAAGCATTGTTTCATGTGTGAAAGGACTCTGAAGCCGATTTGAAGTACATTCATCGAGAGCTGATTTGCGTGTGATGACGTTTGATAGCAGGAAAAAAGAGAGTGAGGATCACGAATTGATTACTATGATTCATCAGTGCAAGTAGTTGAAAAAAGCGACTTTTATAGTGATAAAATCATCAAAGGTGGATGTATTCACTAAGTAGATTATTTTCTCACGCGCGCGACGCAGATCACGCAGTTTCGAGAGATGCGTGATGATGTCAAGAGAGGAAAAAACACCTGAAAATCCTTACGAAAGTAAGAAGATCATTCGGTAACCACGCCTTTGGTCAGAATCAGGTTGGCATAGAGGGCGGTTTCGCTTGTCGCGATGATTGCATAGGCATTTTTGGCTCGTTCATAAAATTCGAAGCGTTCGATTTTTTCAAGTTCGAAACTCCGTCCATCATGCGTTTGAATGAGCCGTTGATAGGTTTCCCAGATGGGAGGTTCAGCGGCTTGATCATCGACGGGATTCATCAATCCCGCAGGTTGCTCGACAAACGTGTCCAGCGGAAAGAATCGCAGAATTGCGTCGAGGACTTGAGGAACATCATGGCCATCCAGACGGATGATTCGTTGTGCGTGTGATTCAGCAGGGAAATTCCCATCTGCTAAAACAAGTTCGTCTCCATGCCCCATTTTCATCAGTACACACATCAGATCAGGTGAGATTATGGGAGGGATTCCTTTGAGCATCGATTTTGCCTTTATATTTCGGGAGATTAATACCCTGGACTAGATTCTCTTAATGAGAACGGATCAAACCGAGTATGTAGATCAAATTATTATGCAGAAATTTTACCGCGATGGCGAGGATGGCTTGCTGGATAACCAGAAGCGAAGCCGTTATGATGGCCTGAGTTCAAGCTGTGAGCTCAACAAATTATTTGAATTGCCACCTTAATTTATCTGGTAGCAAATTTTCAGGAGAAAGTCTGAAAAATCAATGAAAATTCATGAATATCAGGCCAAACAATTGTTTCGTGAAGCCGGGATTCCTGTACCTGAAGGAATCGTCGCAAAAACCGTTGACGAAGCGGTAGCCGCATTTGAGAAATTAGATCGTCCTTTGGTCGTTGTGAAGTCACAAATTCATGCAGGTGGCCGGGGAAAGGGGCGTTTTAAAGAACACCCCGATCAACCCGGAGTTATCCTCGCTCGGTCCACGGATGAAGTTCGTGAAAATGCGGAACGTATGCTGGGTTCGACTCTGGTCACTATCCAGACGGGATCTGAAGGCAAGCAGGTGAATACCCTGTTTATCGAGCAAGGTTTGGATATAGCCAAAGAGCTATATCTGGGATGTGTGGTTGACCGTGAAGCAGGGGGGCCCGTTTTGATTCTCTCGACCGAAGGGGGAATGGAAATTGAAGTCGTTGCCCATGAAAGTCCCGAGAAGATTCTAAGTGAGCCCTTTTCCATTCATACCGGTTTACTGGGATTTCAAGCACGTAAGCTGGCATTCAAGTTGGGAATGGAAGGAAAGACAGTTCGCAGTGCCGAGAAATTTTTCTGCCAACTGAGTCGTTTTTTCATTGATAATGATTGCAGTATGACCGAAATCAACCCATTGGTGATTACCGGCGAGGGAGATTTAGTTGCGTTGGACGCCAAGGTTTCATTCGATGACAACGCATTGTTTCGACACAAGCCATTTGATGAATTACGTGATCTGACTGAAGAAGATCCTGCTGAAATTCAAGCGGGTGAAGCAGACCTGAGCTATGTCAAACTGGACGGAAATATTGGATGTCTGGTGAATGGTGCCGGGTTGGCAATGAGTACAATGGACCTGATTAAGCATCATGGCGGAGAGCCTGCTAACTTCCTGGACGTCGGAGGCGGAGCGAATGTTGATCAGGTATCCGAAGCATTTCGGATCATTCTGGCTGACGATAATGTAAAAGCCGTTCTGGTGAATATTTTTGGTGGGATCATGAAGTGCGACACAATTGTGACTGCATTATTGGAAGCCTATGAAAAGGTAGGGTTCACGGTTCCATTGGTCGTGCGTCTGGAAGGAACGAATGTAGATATCGCCCGCAAGATGCTCGCGGAAAGTGGACGAGATATCGTTTCGGCAACTGATTTAACAGATGCTGCTCAAAAAGTGGTAGCAACTCTGAGTACTTAATATGAGAAAATTGGTCTGTTGAAATCTCAGCAGGCGGTAATGATTTGACGTGGTTTGTTTGCAAAAAGCAATCTGAACCATCTTTTTAAAAACAGATTTCCCGCAAGGGTGAAATATTATGAGTATATTAGTTACTGAAAACACACGCGTCATTTGCCAGGGGATTACCGGTAAGTCGGGTCTGTTTCACAGCCAGCAATGCCGCGAGTATGGCACACCATTATTAGGCGGAGTGACACCCGGTAAAGGGGGAACCGAAGTCGATGGCTTTCCCGTTTTTAACACGGTAGAAGAAGCAGTCGAAAAAACAGGCGCGAATACCAGTCTTGTGTTTGTACCACCACCGTTCTGCGGCGAAGCGATTATGGAAGCCGCTGATGCAGGAATGGAATTGATTATCGCCATTACCGAAGGCGTTCCCGTATTCGATATGGTACGGGTCATGGAATATCTCAAAGACAAAAACAGCCGTCTGATCGGACCAAACTGTCCGGGAGTGATTACGCCTGGCATTGCCAAGATTGGAATCATGCCCGGTTATATTCATACGCCTGGTTCGGTAGGTTTGATCAGCAAAAGTGGAACGTTGACGTACGAAGCAGCCTGGCAGTTGGGAAATGTAGGACTGGGGCAAACCACGGCTGTGGGAATTGGTGGTGACCCGATTATCGGAACGACTTTTATTGATCTTCTGGAATTATTTGAAAACGATCCTGCCACGGAATCCATTATGTTGATTGGTGAGATTGGCGGGACGGCAGAGATTGAAGCTGCGGAGTACATTAAAGAGCATGTTACGAAACCGGTGGCTGGTTTCATTGCTGGTAAGACAGCTCCTCCCGGAAAACGGATGGGACACGCCGGTGCAATTATCAGTGGAGGCAGTGGAACAGCTGATGAAAAGATCGCCGCTTTGGAAGCGGCTGGTGTTGTGGTAGCAGAGAGCCCTGCCGACATGGGCGCTGCCGTTCAAAGAGCCATTGAAGCGGCAAAATGATGCGATTCAACTAAAGATTCAACATATAAAGGGCAGCCAGTTTGATGAATGGCTGCCCTTTTTTATTATCAAAAACAGTTTTAAAGTTTACTTTTCATCGTCGGCACAAACCCACCCACCCAGAGAAGTGCTGTACTCGATCAGTTCCTCTGGCTTGAAGTAGATTTTGATTTCGCGAGTCGCTGCTTCCGGACCATCACTTCCATGGACTAGATTCATCTGACGGCTGACTCCATAATCGCCGCGAATCGTACCGGGCGCAGATTCACGACCGTTCGTAGAACCCATCATCGAACGTACAACAGAGATCGCTTCCGGGCCTTCTGCTACAATCGCAACGACAGGACCGGCTGTGATAAATTCTTCGAGAAGTGGGTAGAACGGTTTTTCCACATGTTCTGCATAATGTTCGGCTGATAGCTCTTTTGTCACTTGCAGCATTTTTAATCCGATAATTTTTAGCCCTTTATTTTCAAACCGTGATAAAAGGGTCCCTGCTAGACGTCTCTGTACTGCATCGGGTTTAATTAGGATTAATGTTCGTTCAGTTGCCATGTGGATTACTTTCTCTAAGGTCTTTCGTTTATGAGAGTTTGAGGGATCGATTTCTATCCCCATTAAATACGAATAGTTTTTTTTCAATCAATGGGTTACTGGAAGGATAGATTAATTCAATTACAAAGTTTTCTTACCTGCTGAATACAAATAAATTTGGCTTTCTTTTCAATCCTGGTTGAGCGACTGGAAGGCGAGGATCAGGATGAAACCCGTGTATTACTACTGATGCAATTATAGAATTGTCGAAACAGGTAGTGACTGTCGTGTGGCCCCGCTGATGCTTCTGGATGGTATTGCACACTGAACGCAGGGTAAGTTTTATGCCTTAAGCCGGCGACCGTATCGTCATTCATATTGATATGAGTGATTTCCACGTCAGCGGGGATTGATTCAGGGTCGATGGCAAATCCATGATTCTGGGAAGTAATCTCTACCTGGCCTGTGTCATGATTGACGACAGGCTGATTGGCACCGCGATGGCCAAACTTGAGTTTGAATGTTTTGCAGCCACAAGCTAAGCCCAATAGTTGGTGTCCCAGGCAGATTCCAAAAATAGGGACCTTGTCTAACAGAGAACGGATCGTGTCGATGGCATAAGTCAGTGGTTCCGGATCGCCAGGCCCATTCGACAGGAAAACACCATCGGGGTTCAACTCCAGGACATCTTGAGCGGTACAGTCACCAGGAAGGATAGTCACTTTACAGCCCAGTTGGCTCAAATGACGTGGAATATTCCATTTCATGCCATAGTCGATGGCCACGATGTGATAGGAATTTTCAGAGACGTAATCGGTTTCAGAGAGACTCTCCAAATTTTTTCCACTGAAAGCGTGAGTTGAACTACTGTGTGCCAGGGGATGTAAACTCTCATTCCATTCACGTGAAGACTTCGGAATGACCTGACTCACTAAATCTTGTCCGGCAAGTTGGGGACTTTCTTGTGCTTTTTTTACCAGGGACTGATCATCCAGATCTTCTGTTGAGAGCACACCTGTCATGGCGCCATGAGTACGAATTTTTCGCACGAGAGCTCGGGTGTCGATTCCCTGCAATCCGATGACACCAGCTGATTTCAGATATTCATCGAGTGTCTGAGTTGAGCGATAATTACTGGGGACTTCACAAAGTTCACGAATAATGAAACCGCGTAAAGCAATTCCAGAAGATTCCACATCTTCCGGAGTAATTCCGTAATTACCGATTTGGGGGTACGTCATTGTGACGATTTGTCCACAATATGATGGATCGGTCAGAATTTCCTGGTAGCCGGTCATGCTCGTGTTGAACACAACTTCACCATGGATTTCTCCTTCTGCACCAAAAGCCGTCCCTGTGAACACACTGCCGTCCGAAAGGGCTAATTTCACTGTTTTCTGCATTGTTTACACTGATCTCAGGCAATAGAAAAAATTTTGGTCAAATCTCGTATGTTTTATCAGAGATGAGCGCAAATAAAAAGAGACCAGCGGTAGATGGCTGGCCTCTTCGATGGGATTTTTCTGAGAGATCTCAATTGGATCAGCTCAGATTTTGTTTCAAAACAAAATTGTCAATGCGTATCACATTTTCATCAGGATCGTTAAAACTGTTGAACAATTCGCCCATAATTGAGTGAAAATGTTCCCGGCAGATGGAGTAGTAATTGTGTTTTCCGTCGCGACGTGCTTCAATCAGACCCGCATCCCGCAATAATGCGAGGTGGTGGCTGACCGCGGGTTGACTCTGATTGAGTCGCTCGCAGAGAGCAGTCACGAATAACTCTTCTTCCTGAGCCAAGTAAAGCATAATGCGTAGTCTGGTTTCGTCAGACAATAACTTAAATACTTTTACCAAGTTCTTTTCCAGATGATTAGGAAGCGATGGAAATCGCTGGGTCGATCCTTCCTGGGGTGGTTCCACAAGATTTGTGGCCATATCACTAGTATCCTTTTTTAAATTCATGCAAAAAAGTTCTTTTTAAACCGTCGCTCATTTTCAGCGACTGGCTTGTGGGGCATAATTAGTTTTTGTTCCGCTCACATTCAAGGCGGGGAAGTGAATCACAAAAAAACAAGCAGCCAACCGCTGGCCATGCCAAAATTTTACTACTATTTGGCCCATTATCGCCTGAAATACATGGCGCGCAGATCTAAGCTGAAATGTCTACTCAACTACTTGTATTGTTTGCCAGACAGGCGAAAGATGTGAGGTAGGGGAGACGCTCTACTTTTAAATTAAAACTAAAGATCGCTCCCTCATTTCGATGGCAATTATGGTAGTCCGCTGCCCAATCGTCAACTAAAATTTATCCAGTTTAGCTAATTATTCAGAAAAAAACATATTCGATATCAACTTAAGTGTCATTAAATATTGGAGTTACATTGTGTCAGTATCTTCCTTCTGTAATCTTTCAGGAATGAAAGCAATGGTCACTGGTTCTTCCACAGGTATTGGTAAGGCGATCGCGCTCGAACTTGCTGATGCCGGGGCCGATGTATTGATTCACTATCGAAAATCTTCTGAGGAAGCACAACAGGTCGTGCAACAAATTCAGGAGCGTGGTAGGAAGTCGGTAGCCATTTCAGCAGATCTAGCGAATCAGGAAAACGACGCCGCTTTCATCGATCAGGCATTTCAGGAATGGGGGAACTTGGACATTTGGATTAATAATGCTGGTGCCGATTTATTAACGGGAGACGAAGCAAAACTGGATTATGGTCGGAAACTGGAAAAGCTATTTGATGTCGATGTGCGGGGTACTGTGCTCTTATCCCATGAAGTGGGACAACGGATGCAGCAACAGGGAGCAGGTTGTATTCTAAATATTGGCTGGGATCAATCTGACCGGGGGATGGAAGGAGATAGTGGAGAATTATTTGCCACGAGCAAAAATGCCATCATGGGTTTCAGTCGTTCGTTGGCGGTTTCCTTAGCTCCGGACGTTCGTGTCAATTGTATCGCCCCGGGTTGGATCCTGACTGCCTGGGGAGAAAACGCGAGCGAAGTCTGGCACGAACGGGTTAAACAGGAAACACCCATGAAACGGTGGGGAAAGCCTGACGACATTGCCAAGATGGCACGCTTTCTTTGCAGTCATGAAGCGGCTTATATTACGGGACAAGTGATTAACGTGAATGGTGGAGCTGTTCGATAGATTTGCATTCGCTATGATCAATCGGAAGACGGATTTTGCTGAGCTTCTGGCAGCAGGTAGGCGATAAGATCACGAAATTCCTGGAGAGTCATTTGATCCACCAGCCCGTTAGGCATGATCGACGTTTTTGAAGGAACCATTTCTTCAATATCGTTGATTTTGAATGAACGAATCTTTCCGTTCGAGTCATAAATAGAGCGTTCTTTATTGTTATGTTTGTGATAGATCCCGGAAGCAGTTTGTCCATCGATAGTGACAATTGTCAGAGGTAGAAAACCAGGATCGATATCTTTACTGGGGTTAATGATCGCTTCCACTAAACGTTCACGATTCAAGGCAATACGCCCCTGCATGCGAATTAAGCCAGGTCCGATCTGCTGGCCTCGACCGTCAATCTGGTGGCAACGGAAACAGCCCGGACCCTTAGGGTGAAAAAAGAGACGCTGGCCAGCTTGAGAATCGGCGGGGCCAGACAATACTTGCATCCATTTCTCTAACTGATCTTTTGCCGGTTTCTGCTGCTTTGATTTCCGTTTTAATACTCTCTCGATCAGTGAAAATTTCTCTCGGTTTTTTGTCGCCATTCTTCTGAGCCTGTTCTGTTCTTCCTCACTCAGAATCGCGCCCGTTAATGTTCGCAGTGCTTCTTTGCTGACGGAATCACTTTGGGAATTTGCTAATTTCAAAAGGGGAGCGACGTTTTCGGGATTTGAAGAATTCAGGCCGATCACTGCCTCTGACCGTAAATTTGCGTCCAGGTTTGAGTTGAGAGCAAGTTCCAGGAGTTTTTTTCGAGCCGAGTCTGTTTTAGTTTCTCGTAAAGTTCGAACGGCCTCTGTTTGAACACCAGAATAATCGGACTTCAAAAGTTGGTTCAGTTTTTTCTCGTTCAATGCAGGATGAGACGCAGGCAGAAAGAGCAAGATTTGTTGTATTACTTCAGGTGAGGTCTCAGGGAGATCAAGTAACTGAGCCGCGTATTCCTGAGACTTGGATTTCTTAACCCACCAGTCACCAGTTGTGCCCCGCGTCCACTCTTTCATGACTCCTTCCAGTTGTGAAATCGAAGCCAGATAGGCTTTGAGCAATTCTGGCGTCGTCGCTTTTTTAGCGAGATCTTTGATGAGTGTCTCACGGAACTCTTTGAGTTCATCACGGCCAATCCACTCTACGGTGACAAAACGGACTTGCGGATTTTCGTCATTCAAAGCTTGCTTTAATAATGAGGTATCAGGAGGTGATGCACTTTCTTTTAACAACAGAATGACCGCAAGTCGTACCTCGGGGGTTTTGTGCAAAAACAGTTGAGACAACTCTTTGTCAGAGAACGTTTGCCGCAGTCCTTGTCGTGCTGCTTGCTGCATGAATAAGTCAGTGCTTTTCAGACGTTCCACAAGAATCGGTAGAGCCGATTTTTCTTCAATCCGTCTCAATGCGGCTGCTTGAACGGCTGGAGAAGTGTCTTCGATTACGATTTTTTGAAAATCCACAAGATGAGAGGGCAACCTGGTAACGGCTTGTTCGCGGAGACCCACGTGTTTGTCTTTCATAATGGACGCAGCGAATTCAGGCGTCATTTTTTCTGCACTGATGAGCGCGTTTAACGCAACTGCTTTGGTTCGTGAGTCAGAATTTTTAAGAGCCGTTTTTAGCCTGGAAATTCCCTTTTTGCCTTGAGCGAGTAATTTACGTGCGGCTGCCTCTCGCTTCTGCCTGTCTTTTGATGAGATTGATTCCGTTTGAGAGCGCTGGAGAGGGTTCAATGCACGAATTCGCCATACACGACCTTTCCCATGTAAAGGATAGGATCGATCGGCCCAATCACCTACATACAGACTCCCATCAGGACCAACGGCAATTCCCGCGGGGCGAAAATGTTCTTCTCCCGCGATGACAGGTTGTGTTGTTGTTTTGAAATTTGTACCTTCAGGAATAAAGTCATAACGATCTATGCGGTGTTCTCCCCAGCTGGCTACGAGTAAACTTCCTCGGTAGTCTTCGGGGAGATGGTCTGATTCATATGAAATCAAACCTGTCGGAGATTCCCCCGTAGAAGAAGTCATAGGGAGCGTGCCCGGCGTTTCTGCATTGATGGCGATGAAGGGTTCGAGGGTGCGACGACGGTAACCATAATCGCCGCCTTCTACGATGGTTAATAAACGGCAGGGGGGGCGATTACCAGGATCGTTATCGCCAACAAACATCCGACCATAGACATCAAAACAGAGATGGAAGGGATTCCAGAATCCCGTGGCAACACGTTCAAGTCGACTGCCATCCGTTCGACAACGAAAAATGCCGCCTTCACCTCGTAGTGCAGACAGCCGCTTATTTCCTTTGCCGATCAGGGTAGCATCATCTCCGTAGTTTTGACCGAGTGTGAAATAGACATTTCCAAAATCGCCGATGAGTTCCGCATCGACACCTTCGTTTTCTCCCATACTGAAATAGAGGTTGTTAAAAAAATCAAAGGCAAAACCAGAGAATCCATTGTGGGGATAAGTGGCTTTGGTTTCGAGTTGAACCAGATTCTGCCTGACATCTGCTTTACCATCATCGTCTTTGTCTCGCAGACGAAAGATCGAGCTGCGGGTGGCGACATAAAGCCAGCCATCAGGATGCGCGCCGACATTCATGGTTTCTGTGGAACCTGCATAGAATGTCTGAATTCGATCAGCTTTGCCATCACCAGTAGTGTCTTCCAGCAGTCGAATGCGGTCTGTTTCAGGGCCTTCATAATTTTCAGGTCGAAAGTGTGTATGGCTTTCCACCACATAGACACGATTTTGCTGATCCACTGTCAGCCCAGTGACTGTGACAATATCGGGCTCTGATGCGAACAGTTCAACCGTCAAGCGATTATCCAGAGAACGAGGAGTTTTGATCTCTTCTGCTTTTGAAAGAGGAGTGAGGAAAAGCGATATGTAAATCAGCAGGATAGAGCTTGTGATACAGGGGTGGGAAAAAGCTTTCCGGGATAATAGACCGGGCATCTTCTCTATTCCTTCTAAAACTGGATGAAGACAAATTATTGGTAGATTAAGGAGTGAAGTTATTTATTTTTTGGTACTGAGATATCCGAGAGACATCAGGAATGTGTCCAATTTTTCAACAGTCGAATTGTAATTCTCTTTGCTTCTGCTCAGATTGAAAAATCCATGCCCCTGATCTTTGTAGGCAGCAAGTTCGCAACGGTTTTGTTTTGCTTTCATCTGCTTGGTAAATCGTTCAACATTCTCAATCGGAACCGCTTTATCAGCCGTCCCGTGAAAAATGATCGTTGGAGGTAGATTGTTGCGAACAAAATGGATGGGGGAAATTTCTTTGCAACGTTTACCAAGTTGTTTAGGCCCACCTTTCCAGCCTGTTTCTGTGGTGTCCACAACGGGATTGAACAAAGCCATTGCATTGGGGACCGATGAAATTTGTTGGTTTTCCTCTGGTTCTTCAAACCCAACTACAGTTCCCGTACAGGCGGCAACATGACCTCCTGCAGAACCTCCGCCGGAAACGATGCGATTCGGGTCAATGCCCAGATCTTTCGCGTGTTGACGAATCCAGCGGACAGCAGATTTTCCATCTGCCACACACTCAAAGGGGGTTGTCTTGTGCTTGGATTTAATGCGGTATTCCGCAGCGCAAGCAACCATGCCTCTTGCTGCCAGATATTGACAATGTGGCTCGAATTGACTCGGATTGCCACCAGTCCAGCCACCACCGAAGAAGAATACAATTACCGGGCGGGAATCTCCCTGTTTCCAATCTTTGGGTTTGAAAATATTAAGATGCAGGTCACCTTGTTCTGTTGTTTTATAGACTTTGTAATCGGCACCCTTTAATGGTTTCCAGCCAGGTTTCGACTTTGGAGGTTTTTTGTCCGCTGCATTGAGTGATGGTGTTGAAGAGAGTCCAACTAGACACGTGACGAAAAATAGAGAAACGCTGAAGATTGCGTGCTGAAGTTTTGAATTCATACTGCTGAAATTCCTTGAATATACCTTAGAATAGATACTTGATTTCGAATCAAAGTTCCCTCTATAGTAAATTAAACTTAAATGAAATGGTCTCTCTTTTCCTATTGGAATAACAAAAAATGAAAATTAAATCAGTTTTGAGTGTGATCTTATTTTTGGGGATGTTTGTTTTTTTGAATCCATTACAGGCTGAGGATAAAACAGTGAAGTTGCCTGCTAAAGAAAAGTTTCACATCTATCTGTTAATCGGGCAGTCGAATATGGCGGGACGTGGGAAGGTGACTGCAGCAGAAAATAAACCGCATCCACGAGTCTTAAAACTGGATGAACAAGGCAAATGGGTTCCTGCGACTGACCCATTGCATTTTGATAAACCGAAAATAGCGGGTGTGGGTCCCGGATCGGGATTTGGACCAATGATGGCAGATGCAGATCCCGATGTCACGATTGGATTGATTCCTGCTGCATTTGGGGGAACCCCGCTTAGCCGTTGGGTCAAGGGAAAAGATCTTTATGAACGCGCTGTGGAATGGGCAAAGAAAAACCAGGACCGAGGTGTTGTCAAGGGGGCGATTTGGCACCAGGGGGAGGCCGAGTGTAAGAACCCCGATCTTTACAATACTTATCAAAAACGACTTTCCGGCATGATTGTCGATCTACGTGCCGATTTGAATGAACCGGATTTGCCATTTGTGATGGGTGAGTTAGGTGAGTTTTTAGAACGGCCTGGCGTGAGTACCGTGAATGATGCGATGCACAAAATCTCGAAATCGGTTCCAGCGACTGCCGTTGCTTCATCGAAAGGACTGGCCGCAAAAAGTGATCAGGTTCATTTCAACGCAAAAAGTGAGCGGGAGTTTGGGAAACGCTATGCGCAGCAGATGCTCAAATTGCAGAAAGCTGCAAAGACCAAATAAATCCTGATCAGAATCACTTCCAATAAGTAACGGAGAGCCAACATGAGTCGTCGGCTCTCCGTTATATTTTTGATTGATGAGTTTAAATCAGACCAATATCTCTTTCACAGGATGATGGTCTTCAACGCCTGTCAGGCGTTGATCAAGCCCCTGGAATTTATAAGTGAGTTTACGATGATCAATTCCCAGGCATTGTAAGATAGTCGCATTGAATTCATGAATATGGACAGGGTTTTCTGTGATATTATAACTGAAATCATCTGTGGACCCGTGAACCACTCCTTTTTTAATTCCACCACCGGCCATCCAGACACTAAAGCAGCGTGGATGGTGGTCTCGTCCGTAGTTTTCCTTGGTTAGTTTTCCCTGACAGTAAGCAGTTCGGCCAAATTCACCACCCCAGATAACCAGAGTATCATCTAACAAGCCGCGTTGTTTCAGATCTTTGACTAGTGCAGCAGCCGGTTGGTCAATATCTTTACATTGCTTGGGTAAGTCACCCGCAATGTTGGCATGCTGGTCCCAGCCACGGTGGAAGATTTGAGAGAAACGCACTCCGCGTTCTGCCATCCGACGGGCTAAGAGACAATGATAGGCGAATGTCCCAGGCTTCTGGACGTCAGGGCCATACATTTCGAGTGTGGCTTTGGTTTCTTTCGAAATGTCTGTCAACTCAGGAACCGAAGTTTGCATACGGAAGGCCATCTCGTATTGTGAGATGCGTGTTTGAATTTCCGGATCGCCGATGGCGTTGAATTCGTTCTGATTCATTTCAGCCAAAGTATCCAGCATACGTCTTCGCAATTTTGAGGTAATTCCGGGAGGATTTGAAAGAAACAAAACCGGATCCCCCTTTGATCGAAGCGAGACGCCAGAATATTTACTGGCTAAAAAACCGCTCCCCCACAGGCGATTGTAAAGTGCCTGTGCTTGTTGCCGCCCGGACCAGGTTGAGGTCAATACAACAAAGGAAGGCAGATTCTCGTTCATGGAACCCAGACCATAACTGAGCCAGGAACCAAGACTGGCGCGACCGGGAAGTTGATTACCCGTGCAGATGTAAGTAATTGCCGGGTCGTGGTTGATCGCTTCGGTCCAGAGTGATCTGACAATCGAGATGTCTTTGACAATTCCGGCTGTATGTGGCAGAAGCTCACTAACCCAGGCACCTTCTGAACCGTTGTCATACTTTTTAAATTTAAATTTGGAGGGAGCTAGAGGAAAACGAGACTGACCTGAAGTCATCGTAGTGAGTCGCTGACCATTCCGAACGGATTCTGGTAAATCTTTATCAAACAGCTTCTCCAACCCCGGTTTGTAGTCGAGTGTATCAATCTGAGAAGGTGAGCCAGCCATAAACAGATAGATGGCGCGTTTGGCTTTAGGTGCAAAGTGCGGGACTCCTGGTAGACCTCCCGTTACTTTCATTTCAGGGGTTGCTGCAAGGGTTTGTTGCTGACCTGCTTCAAGAGAAGCCAATGCAGCTGCACCCAAACCTAATCCACCAGTTTTAAAAAAGTGGCGTCGTGTGATTTGTGAGATATGATCCTGGATCGGGTTCATGACATTACCTTAAAATTTTTATTTGTACTGTAATATGAGTGAATTTGAATTCATGATTACTGAATCAAAGTATTGAACTAGAATCAAATTAACTTTTAGTGAGCACTTCATCTAAATTGAGGATGAGATTTGCAATCATCGTCCATGCTGCCAATTCCTGAGGATTTAAAGTCGCGTCTGCCTTAGATTCTCCGATTGCAATCAGTTCTGTTGCCGCTTTAGGAGCCGCTTGATAATGTGCCAGCATATCCTTAAACGTATTTAAAGTGAGTATCAGGTCTTCCGGAGTGATTTCTTTGGCTGTAGCCAGTCTGTAAGCAAAGCGGATGCGTTCTTCAGGAGATTTGCCTCCTTCTTTCATCATGCGTTGGCCGAGCGTACGAGCTGCTTCCAGATACTGTGGATCGTTCAAGAGTAGCAATGCCTGTAGTGGGGTATTGGTGCGTTCCCGGCGCATAGTACATGCTTCGCGGCTGGGAGCGTCAAAAGTAGACATCCCCGGTGGTGGTGAAGTCCGTTTCCAGAAAGTATACAGGCTACGACGAAACACTTTTTCGGGACCTTTGTCTTGTTTGAAGCGAACTGTATTCGAACCGGAGTAACCGACTGCATGCCAGAGCCCATCAGGTTGAGGGGGTTTGACGCTGGAACCACCGATTTTAGGAACCATGAGGCCACTGACTGCCAGAGCTTGATCACGCAGCATTTCTGCATCCAGTCGGAAACGGGGACCTCTTGCGAGGAGACGGTTTTTCGGATCGATTTTATGAAGTGCAGGAGTCACTTTTGAATTCTGTCGATACGTGGCCGACATCAAAATCTGTTTCATAAAACGTTTGACATCCCAGTGGTGTGTCTGGAAATCCACAGCGAGCCAATCCAGTAATTCAGGATGACTGGGAGCGGCTCCCTGGTTACCAAAGTCTTCGCTGGTTTCTACGATCCCAATCCCAAATAGTTGCTGCCAGAATCGGTTCACAGCAACACGCGAAGTTAAGGGGTGATTGGGTGCGACAAGCCACTTGGCAAGACCTAAACGATTTACAGGCCATTCTGCTGCCATCGCTGGAAATTGAGCAGGTGTTTTTCTTGAGACTTTGTCACCCTTCTGGTCGTACTGCCCACGTTTCAAATTAAATGCTTCCCGAATCTCTTTTCGTTCACGAAATACGAGAGTCGTTGGCAGTGACTGAACGAGGCGTTGTTCCTGTGCTTTGACTTGAATTTTCTTTGCCAGCAGTTTGCGATATTCCGAATCGAACTGATTTAAATAGTATTGTCTCAACAATTCTGTTTGCTGAGGTGAGCGTTTCTCAGCAGCCAATTGCAGGACAGGGGCAATTTGCTTGTCAAAGAAAACTTGATTGACTTCCGTCTCGGAAAGCTCGTGGTTGTAAATTTTAAAATCATCGACAAAGCCATTCGTCAAATGCTTGTTGGCACTGGAATGCCCCAGCAGCAGTGTTGCAGAGTTGAGTGGTGTTGTATTTTTAAACGAATCAGAGGAAATGGTTAGCTCGGATGATTTTCCGTCAATATAGAGGGAGACCCCGTGTGCTTTAGCAGAACCATCGTAAGTTACACAAACATGATGCCATTGGTTTGGAGTGATTTCGTTATTTTTCGTTTGTACTTGAATCGCATAACCGGGCCAACGATCAATTAATCTGACACTGAGGCTACGATTCGTGATTTGTAGATCATAGCCACGTTCTCGTGAATTTTTGTTGAGGCTTGAAACAATCGGGCCTGATGTTCTGCCATTGGTTTTGACCCAGATGGCAAAACTGAAGGGGATCGCTTTGTTAAATTGCCCTGTTTTTCCCAAGTCCAGATAGCTTCCCGGGGCAAACTGAAACCCATTGCCAAATTTGCCAGCAACCCAGTGTGGCTTGCCTTTGACAGTCGCCTTATTTTTCTCGTTGATTTGATTAGCAGCATTTGCCCCTTCTTTTTCATCAAGAGAATACGCTGCCAGTAAACCATCTGGTTGAGGGATGGAAAGGTCCGGATTACTTCCCGTTTGCTGAATCTGCTGTTTCCAGTTCAACCAGGCCTGGAAAGCAGGTTCATTGACTTTGATTCTACTCTGTCCCTTTTTACTGATTGCAGCAATCTGATCTTTAAAAGCTTTCAGTTGCTTTGACTGCTGCGCATTGGGGACTCGCAATGAAGGAGGGGAATCCTTAATATTCCCATCCATGGCAGGACCATCCAGATTATTGAAGAACGCAAACATCTGGTAAAATTCGGTTTTGGTGAAGGGATCAAATTTATGGTCATGGCACACAGCACATCCCAGGGTGAGACCCATGAAAGCTTGCCCTGTGGTTTCAACACGATCAATCACATTACGAACATAGACTTCTTCGGCGATTGAACCACCTTCGTTAGTTGTGACATGGCAGCGATTAAAACCGGTTGCGATTTGTTGATCCATTGTAGCGTTGGGTAGCAGATCACCGGCCAACTGTTCAATCACAAATTGGTCATAGGGAAGATTTAAATTAAAGGCTTTAATGACCCAGTCCCGGTAAGGCCACATTTCGCGATAGTTATCAAGGTGCAAACCGTGTGTGTCACCATAGCGAGCAATATCCAGCCAGTAACGCGCCATGTGTTCCCCATAATGAGGAGATTCCAACAGACGATCTATCACTTTTTCATACGCATTAGGAGACTTATCATTCACGAATGCTTCTACATCTTGTGGTTTCGGTGGTAAGCCGGTCAGGTCAAAAGTGACACGTCGAATGAGTGTGCGTCGATCTGCTTCTGCAGAAGGCTTCAGACCTGCTTTTTCGATGCGTGCCAGAATAAATTGGTCGATAGGAGTTCGGACCCAGGCAGGTTGTTTTACAACAGGAGTCGCTGGCTTCTTGGGAGTCACATAAGACCAGTGATCTTGCCAGAGTGCTCCTTCCTGAATCCAACGAGTCAACAGAGCAATTTCTTCCTTTGTCAGTTTTTTCCCACTCTCTTCGGGTGGCATTTTGAGATCGGCATCGGTTGTTGTGACGCGTGTGATGAGTTCACTTTGTTTGACATTTCCCGGGACGATGGCTTTATGACCATCCAGGTCTGCAAAGGCGCCCTCTTTGGTATCGAATCGCAGGTCGGCTGCACGTTTTTTGGCGTCCGGGCCATGACATTGAAAACAATTTTCCGACAGGATCGAGCGGATTTTCGCAGGATCGAATTTATCTGGATTCTGCGCGTACACTTGATTCAGTGAAGCGCAGAGGAATGATAGTAAAAGAGCAGGGAGTAATCGCTTGCTCAAACACACAAGAAGCATGACAGTCACCTTCTGGAAGTTATTTTCAAGTGGATAATTAAGCCACCCGTAGGTGGAAATTTCGATCAACTTGTCAATGAATCTCTGGTGATGCCCGTCCGACCGACAATCCGTATCAGTTTGCAGCGGTGGTAGCTGATCCACATGGCTCAGCAGGCGGGATGGCAGTGTATTCGAGAATAGAGGAGCAAAGCTGAAATTCTCGAATTCAGGTTCATTTAGCCATTCTAATCACCACTAAAAGCCTTTGCAAGACGTCGATAATTAGAATTTGACGTATCATATTGTGAATTCAATGTTTCGATCGAGACTAAAAACGAGACAATTTTTAGCGATACAGGGCTAAAGCGTGTTTTGGGCATCGAAATAGATCTCTTGCAAAATTCTGTGATGATTGACATTTCTTGAAGACAAGCTCATATCAGATCTACGATGTTGAGAAAGATTTTGTTGGTCATAACTCATGTCGGTTTCCAATCAGATGAGAATGAATCAAGAGATGAAATGTTATTGTTCCAGAAAAAAGGTTCATATTATTTCGATTGACTTTAAAAGTTGAGGGAACCCAACCACTTGCAATGTGTCTAGTGAGAACAAATCGTGATAAGATACAAATAGGTTTGGCAAAGAAGTCGACCTTACTAGGTAAAAAATGGAGAAGAGAGATGAACTCTCGACAATTGCTGAAAATCGGCGTTCCACAATATTGCTTGAAAACTGCTATGACGGCGATTCAACAAGCAGTAGCGGATAATAAAATTCGTGGTAAAGAATTGAAGGAACGCGTTCAAAGCGTAGTAGATCGTCCAGAAGATTTTTTGGAAGACTCTGCCTTTGCGCAACTGGCTTTCGAATTAGTAGACGATAATCGAGAAGAAGTTTTCGAACCTATCGATTACCAAGTTTGGGGTAAAGACGGAATCGATGATGGTGCGTTGTCACAAATGGACTTGGCATGTCATGTTCCTTCTGCACGTGGTGCTGCATTAATGCCTGATGCGCATCACGGCTATGGTTTGCCAATTGGTGGCGTTCTGGCGCTGGAAGACGCTGTGATTCCTTACGCTGTTGGTGTGGATATTGCTTGTCGTATGAAATTATCAGTATTGGATATTTCTGTCGATTCTCTTGACAAGAAACGGCATCAGTTTATTGATGCCATCAATCGAGGAACAGCATTTGGTGTAGGCGCTGCTCATGAAAAACGACAACATCATGCTGTGATGGATGCAGACTGGACAGTCTCTAAAGTGACTCGTGAGAAAAAAGATAAAGCATGGAAGCAATTGGGATCATCTGGGTCTGGTAACCATTTTGTTGAATTTGGTGTTGTTACCTTTACGGAAGACGATGAAGAACTTGGTTTGACCGCCGGTGAATATGTGGCACTGTTGAGCCATAGCGGTAGTCGTGGAGCAGGAGCTGCTGTGTGCAGTACTTATTCTTCGATTGCGCAATCACGTTTGCATAAACGACATCATAAGCTGGGACGTCTGGCCTGGTTGGAAATGGATTCTGAAGCAGGACAGGAATACTGGGCTGCAATGAACTTAATGGGTGACTATGCGGCTGCTAACCATACTGTGATTCATGAAAATGTGTCCGAGCTTCTGGGAAGTAAAGTGATTTCCGGAGTGGAGAATCATCATAACTTTGCGTGGAAAGAAGAGCATGGCGGAAAGGAAGTTTACGTGCACCGTAAGGGGGCAACCCCAGCGGCGGCTGGTGAGCTGGGTGTGATTCCCGGTTCTATGGCTGATCCAGCGTTTGTGGTTCGTGGAAAAGGAAATGCAGCGAGCCTGAATTCTGCATCACATGGTGCGGGGCGTTGTATGTCTCGTCGAAAAGGAAAAGAGAAGTATCGCTGGAATGCCGTTAAAAATGATCTGGAAAAACGAGGAATCACTGTGATTTCTGCGGGAGCCGATGAAGTTCCCGGTGTTTATAAAAACATCATGGAAATCATGGCAGAACAACAGGATCTGGTGGAGATTGTCGCACGTTTCAATCCAAAGATTGTGAAAATGTGCGGTGATGGAAGCCGAGCTGAAGATTGACTCGTTTTGAGAAATGAGAGCAGGCAGATTGGGATCTATTTTCTGATCTGCCTGTTTTTGATGGCCTGTTTTCGAAGCTGATGTGTGGGAGTGGCTTTGACTTTGCCTGCACTCAATTTGAAGTCGGGAACAATGCTCGAAAGCGTTTGCGGATTCAGGCTGAAGATAGTAAAGCCTCCCGTTTTGAGCTGACGAGTGACTCCGACCTGTCCCAGAACGCGATCACTGCTTAAGGTAGTGCGCGTCGAGAGGGCGCCTATGCCCGGGTAGATGGGAATTCTTCCGGCGAGATGTTTTTGCTGGTCTTCGATCCAGATTCTAAACTGGGTATCGTTGTCGGTGTAATCCATCGGGCAGATGAAATCGAGATAGCCACGTTTTGCCCAGAGTGGCCAGTCCTGGGCCACCCAATCACGACAATCTGGGTATTCTCGGAAGACCGCTGCGGAAATCTTGATTCCGGGACGCAGTTTGCGTGCCTCATGTTGGACGGTTTCAACCAGACGTGTGATCTGAGCCGCGCGCCAATCACGGTACTTGCTCTTCAGTTTGCCGTCATAACAGTCATTGGGCCAATTTTGAACTTTGATACCAGTGTCGGCTTCAAATTTCTGACGGCTATAATTGCTGTAACAATGCCGATTATTAGGGTAGCGAATGTAGTCGAAATGAATACCATCGACGGGGTATTTTTTGACAACTTCGAGCATACTATCAACTTCGAGCTGAAAGTTTTCCGGGTGTGCCGGGTTTAGCCAGTCCGATGGTTCTCCTTTCACACTGACTTGTGTACGACCTGCCTCACGCATTTTTTTGAGGAATGATGGGGGCGCTGTGGATAGATTGTGATTTACCTTCCAGACATGGACTTCCAAACCGTGTTTACGAGCCGCTTTCAGACACTGCTCGATCTGATCTCCATACTTTTCATAAGTTTGGCTGCGCGGCAACACGTCGCTGGGATAATGAGCCAAACCTCCCCAGAGCATATTGGGAATGATCATATTAAAGCCCGCGTCGGAAAGTTCTTTGCAGGTACGATTCCAATCACCTGGATAGGGACCTGTTGGCGAATGGTCCCAGAACGCACGTGCTTCCCGTTGCGGACTGGATCTGGTGAGTAGATAGATTTTGACTCGTTTTTCACGACAAACGCGCGCAAACGGAATCGATTTGAATGCCTGGTTCTGCTTCAGCAGGCGCTTAGCCTGATTCAAACTCACGGTTGTCTGATCAAGATCACGAGCGGCGAGCTCTCGGCTTTTTAGAGGTGTTACTGTAGAGACGATATGCTGTCTCAAGTCAGTAAAATTATCGAAAGGACCAACGTGTCCTGCTTGTTCAATTGTTGCTTCGGCAATGGAATGCCAGAGTTGGGGATGAAAGTGTCCCATGATGGCTGTGAGAAGTGCCTGCTTTTTAACAGGATCATCACCCAGAATGAGATGACTGAAGTAAGCGCCACGGTTACTGACAATGAGTGCTGGCTTTCCTGTATTCTTTCCTGTTTCGTCAACCCACTCGCTGACGATACGAGCTCCATGTCCTGTGGGAATTGCGGTGATCAGATTCCAGGAAGCTTGCTTGACTTCTGCTGGCAACCCCTGGATTTTTGAGTCTTTGAGGTGAATCGCTGCCAGTCCGCCGGGACGATCAGGTTTGAAGTAGGTTCCTTTTTTAATTCCCAGGTTCTTTTCCAGGGCAGGGGGGATGTTAAAATTAAGAAAAACTTTTCCTCCCCGTACCATGAATTGATTCAATATTCGACAGGATTTTGTGGAGACATTCGGGTTAAAGGGAAGAATCACGACAGACCGCTTGTCTAGTGCATGAGACGTCAGTTCCGGTTCGCTCATGCGGTCACACTGAATTCCCGAAGTTTGAAGGAATTTTTCGATTCGATCTGCGGCGACAAATGTGTTCTTCTCTTTATTTTGCAATTTCAAGTCTGGGACGAGGATTACAATCTGATTTGTAGTGGCTTTGAGGTTACGTATTTGAAATCGGGTATCTGGCTCTGTAATCGAGTCTCTCCAGACAACAAGACGAATTGTTTCGACTTTATCCCAACCTGAAGGATTGTCTTCTTTGCGAAAGTCATTTTTTGAAAAGCGTAGTGTTTGCCATCTCTGTCCTTTCACTTGTGCTGCCGCAGAATACCAGCCTGTTCCGCTTTTGAAATAGAGGCTGACTTTGTGATTGCTGTTAGGCGATTCTGGTTTGACGTCGAGTGTAAATACACCAGGGGAGGTCAGATCAAGCTTCACACGTTTATCAATGCCTGCCCGTGGAATTTCACGGTTTGACGAAAACGGAGCTGTGAGCAGTAATACGTTCCGGTCATCTACTTTCTGCATCGCGAGCGGAAGCGTTCCTTTGAGCTCTTTCCATTTTTCACGGGCTTCTGATGAGGATTTAAAGTCAAATTGATCCAGAACGTTATCAGTGTCTGTTGAAAATCCAGCGGTCAGTAAAAGGAGATAGGAGAGTTGATGCAGCATCGTATACCTGACAATCGAACAGAGATCACTATATTTGAAATCGGACTGTTAGTTTTATCTCCTCAGCGAGTCACAGGCAAGTCTTTCTAAAATAACGAATATTAATGGGGAGAAAAAAAGGGATCAGCGAATTCATAATTCGCAGATCCCTGTAAAATGACCAGACGACAGTGAATTGAGTTTATTTGTAGCTGAGTTTAGCAAAGTAAATAGACGTCTTACCTTCATGGCTGGAATAGTAGCTGACATTGAGTAAACCATCATGTAGAACCATATTGGCATAACTGGTATCGCCACCACTGGGTAATTCGAGCAGTTCTGTGAGTGTGCCTTTTTCAACATCAATTTGGCAAATCGATGTATGTGCTTTAGGGGAATAAAGACGCACTGTTGCCAGAAAACGACCATCGGGCAGTTGAAACAGTTCCGGGCCACCAATTTTCACTCCCAGGTCTTTCCATTGCCAATCTGTATAAGGTGGCTTTGAGATGCCCAGCAGTCCCGTGGCTCCTTTCCCACTTCCGTCTCGTCGGAGCAGACAATAACAGGTTTTATCTTTGGTAAAGACAAGAGAACTTTCGTTGGAGTACCCCTTATCGATTAATGTATCGACGACCGTTTCGTATTTTTTTCCGTCACTGCTTTTATAGAGACGCGTGAATTTCGGACCTTTTTTTCCAGTGTGATATCCAATCGAGTAAACATTGCCATCATTCCACTTCATACCCCAGAGCCACATGTTGGGATCGCCGATTTTGTATCCCTTTGACCAATGTGTTCCGTCATCTGAAAACCAGGTCATCGATTGGTGTCTCATGGAAGCAGGTTGATGCAAGGCGGCGGCACCGCTTAACATGAGTTGTCCTTGGGGAGTGACGCTAATTTTAGCATCTCGTAAGTCGGCTGTATCAGAGGTGATGCGAGCGACCGGTTTCCAGTTTTTGCCGTCTTTTGAACAGAGTACTTGTAATGCACCATCTGCAGAAACATGGGCTTTTCCCGTACGGAAAACACAAAACCATTGGTCTTTAAAACGGGTAAGTCCTGTGAAAGCGTTATGCGGGTCTTGGTCCCAGATTTTTTCGACGCTTTCCAGTTTCAGTTGAACCGGCTTCGAAGCTTCCAATAGAGATGATGAGTGTAGTATCAGAGTCAAAACTGCGATGAGTGATGCGGCTTTTTTCATGGTGGGTTCCTTAATGTTATTGACGTTAAATCAGATTGAATAGCATTTGAATCCGTTATTTTTTCTCTAGTCGATCCATTACTGCCTGTGGCGGTTTCCAACCGTACGACCTTTTTTCCTGAGGGTGATACAAACAGGTAATGATATAGAGGTCATTGGTTTTTGATTTTTTCGGAGGCACATTGATTTGTACGTGAGTAAATCCGTCCCCATACCAGGTGACGTAGCCATCAGTCGCACTCTTTTGCAATACGTGACCGTTCACTCGAATATCGACTAAGTCTGGATTTTGATAAGGAATGCGTAATTGAAACGCAATACCATGTTCAATGGGAGTTTCCTCTTTAGCCGATTGACCTTTGCTGACTGCGATTTTGATTTCCGGTCCATCATCGACAATGGCTTGGAGGACGCTGTGATTGATCGTTGGGATCGGCTTAATGTTTTCCAGGAATTGTTTGATGTCTGGTGACAGCAACTCACTACTTTTTGCTGAGGTTGCAATGATGTAGGTATCCCTTCCCGCAGTTTGAGGATAGAGAACTGCCTGTGAGAGGCGCGGTTGCTTTTGCCAGAGTTCGACGCGGCTTTGCCTGCGTGCTTGTGGTGTCTTACCCCAGGCACTGACGAAATGCCCGATGTAAGATTGCATTCGATTCACCGGATAGCCGGGAAAATAAGCGCCATTCCAGTTGGAATTACCGATATTCATCAAGCCTTTTAACCGCTCCAACCCACTACTTTCCCAACCTACTTCAAATGCCATAATCATAGTGTGATACCGGGCATATCCGTAATGAGCAGTGTAAAATATGGGACGCCCCAGCCACAGCTTTTTTGACATCGCTGTGAGCTGATTTCCCCAGAATAATCTTTGTGCATCCGCTTCGAAGCGATCATAGCCATAGCCGGCTTTCATACCCGCCTTGTTGATGGCTTCTGTGATACGCCAATCCCAGGGGCGAAGTGTGAAATTAGAATACGCGGAACCAGTCACTTCAAACATGGTTTGACCGCGATACCGTTCGCGGGAGCCCAATTGATCGGGGCTGTATTCCTGCAATCCTGTGCCATGCACGTCTACATGAACTTCAGGTTTAAATTCATCAATGACAGAAAGGACCGCCATAATTTCAGGAGATTTTTCAGGGTGTTTGAACTGGAATGTTTTGAGATCCCAATTGTTGGTTCCGCCTCCCGTGTAGGGATCAATTTTTTGAGAGTTGCCAAAACGATCTGTTTCAAAATACGCATAAGGATTGATAATCGGAATGATGAGTAATAATTGTTTTTTACGTGTTTCCTGAGCAGCCGGGGCATTACTCAGTAGCCATTCGATATAGTGCATCACCGCAGTTGTCCCGCTGCGTTCCGGTCCACCATGCAAGGCCGTCATGAGACAGACCTGTTTGTGTTTGTCTTCCGTTTTTTGATCTGTGATTTTGAGAAGTGAAAGTGGAATTCCTTCCCGTGTGACACCAATGCGATCAACTTGTACCCATTTGGGGTAGGTTTCTTCCCAGTATTTCAGTGTCTCAGTGTATTCTTTGAGTGTCAGTCGATGCAGTTTTTCCTGCCAGGGGTGAGGGAGGTTCGCCAGCTTTTGTTTGAGTGCTTCATTTTCTTCGGCAAGGGTAGAATTGGAAAACACCATTGATACTAAGAGAACCAACGGCAATAGGAGAAATTGCCTACTATATGAGAAAACAGGGAGAGTTGAGTGTCTCGGAGTCATGTTGAGTATCCTGATGTTGATAAGGAGTTCAGGTAAAATTATTTATTTGATTTACCTCTACTTCTGAGGGGCGGGGCCCAGTGTTTGTCCTTCGCTCGTATTGATAGGCATCGAATAGACTTCTGCAGAATCAATGGGTAGTGTTCCCTCTTTCATTAATGTAAGCAGTTCGGCTGCTTTCTGGCCAATGGCGACTTCGTCGACTGTAATGGAGGACAGTCTGCTTTGTATGGCACCATGACGAACAGTGCCGCCAAAGCCAATCAGCGAGACATCATCGGGAACTCGCAAACCCATTTTACCTAGTAGTAGATAGATTAATTCTGCCAACGAATCAAACGTAGCAAAGATTGCTGTGGGAGGATCTGGTTGTTTGAACATTGCTTCCAATGTCGTCAGCAAGTCCTGTTCGTAATCTGTAGGGTGTAGCTGGGAACTGGGACCATGAAAAATGTACGGTTCAGGACAGCTGGCGCCTCGTGAACTCAGCGCTTCACGTAGCCCGGCTTCGTATTCAATAGCGGCTGTGGCACGATGAGGAGAAAAGAGAGCTACTGACTCGTGGCCATGTTTGAGTAGAGTTTGTCCTGCTAAAAGTCCGACTTCTCGAAAGGGGATTGAGAGCAGGGGGGCCTGAACTCCTTTCACTTCGCGATGGCAGAAGACAACAGGAATCCCATGCTGTTGCAGTTGGCGAATTTGATAAGCGGGTGTTGCGAGTACTGTCGCGGGGACTAAGGCGACACCGGCAACGTGTTTGTCGATCAGTTGCAAAATGGTATTTCCCTGTGCATCGACTTTATTTTCGGTACAACAGACAAGAACCTGATTTTGTGTTAATGCTGCTGCTTGCTCAAAACTCCTTTGGAGTGACGGATAAAATCCTGTGCGAGTTTCCGGGAGCACGAACGCAAAAATATCAAGGGTCTTTGAAATCGGGAGCGGAGGTTTCGTGCTTACAAACGAACCTTTCCCATGAATCCGTGTGATCCAACCCTGTTGTTCTAGAAGTTGCATCGCGTTTCGAACTGTTGTGCGCGCCAGTTGATAGGTTTCACACAATTGGTGTTCGGAAGGGAGTGCTTCGCCTGGGCGAACATCGCCTTGAGTTACCTTCTGGATCAATTGTTCGACTAATTGCTTATATTTCGGGCGCTGTTTGCCGGACTGGATTGCGGGAATAATGGAGTCTGTCTGTTCTGGTTCAGGAGCACGTGTTGTCATGGAGTATAGATTTTAATGAAATAGGGTTGAAATTTAGTCCCAGGAGCGTTACTTGTATTTAAATATGATACAACTTGTTCATGTGCTGTCAATCATCAATATTAACTGGTTTTTTCAGTTAATATTGTAAAATCAGTTTGGAACTGCATTGAATAGATACAAGATGTCTTAAATTCATAATAGGGGAATCAAATGAAGCAACAGATGATGATACTGATCGTTTTACTGGGAATTCTGACATTACCAGAGAGTTATGCGGGGGAACCAAAGCCGCTTGAAATTGGAAGTCAGCGCGAGTTGTTCGTCGATGATTATCTGATCGATAAAATGAAGGGAGCTGAATTACGATTGCATCATCCTGTGGATGAAGGTGTGGTGTTAAAGTTTGATAACCCTTGGGAAGGTTTGTTTTGCGGATATTGCACAATCATAAAAGATGGTGACATTTATCGAGCTTATTACCGGGGTAGACCGACTGCCGGAGCTGATGGTGATGTGGGTGAAGTGTATTGTTATGCCGAATCAAAAGATGGTAAGCACTGGACGAAGCCAGAATTTGCGCTGTTTGAAAAACAGGGCCACAAAAAGAACAACATTATTCTCGCTGACGCGGCGCCGATGACGCATAACTTCTCGCCTTTTCTTGATACACGTCCCGGTGTTCCTAAAGCAGAACGGTATAAGGCGCTCGGCGGAACAATGTCGAGTGGTCTGGTTGCCTTTACTTCGGCAGATGGAATTCATTGGAAACAACATCCAGCAGGCGCTGTGATTACCAAAAAAATGGTTCCTTTTCCCTACATGTTCGATTCACAGAATGTAGCATTCTGGTCCCCTGTGGAGAAGAAGTATCTGAGCTATTTTCGTGTCTTTAAAGATGGAATACGTCGCATTGCAAGAGTTGAAAGTGATGATTTTATTCACTGGTCTAAACCTGTTTTAATGGAATATACCCATCGCAATGAAAAAGCACCCATTGAGCATCTTTATACAAATCAGACCCATCCCTATTTTCGAGCACCTCACATCTATCTGGCCGTCGCAGCGCGGTTTATGCCAGGGCGTCAGGTATTAACGGACGCGCAAGCGAAAGAAGTAGGAGTTCATCCGAAGTACTTTAAAGATACTTCGGATGCGATTTTGATGACGACTCGCGGAGATAATACTTATCAACGAACATTCTTGAGCGGATTTATCACGGGTGGTATCGGTGCTCAAAATTGGGTTTCAAGAACGAACTATCCTGCTTTGAATGTGGTTCAGACTGGTCCCAGCGAAATGTCAATTTATGTTAACCAGGATTATGCACAGCCGACCGCGCATTTGCGACGTTATTCTTTGAGACTGGATGGGTTTGCTTCCGTACGAGCCGACTATAAAGGGGGGGAACTCGTAACGAAACCATTGATTTTTGACGGATCTAAGCTAGCGATCAACTTTTCCACTTCCGCAGCGGGGGGTATCAAAGTCGAAATTCAGGATGCAAACGGAAAACCCATTCCCGGCTTTACATTAGCTGATTCTCGTGAACAAATTGGAAACGAAGTCAATCGGATCGTCACCTGGAAGGGAGGCGATGATTTGAAGGCGCTCAGTGGAAAACCGGTTCAACTACGATTTGTCATGAAAGATGCCGACTTGTATTCGCTACAGTTTACAGACTGACAGAAGATGATTTCAGACTTTATTCTCCGGGAAGACAAAGTTTACCCAGACTGGTCTTTCCGGAGTTTTTTGATTAGTCTCAAGGTCACAGGAATCTTATTTCTGATAGATCTCATAAAGAAAAGAAAAATATGGCAGATCAAAAACGATTACTGATCGTAGGCGTTGGTTCGATTGGCGAGCGGCATTTACGCTGTTTCCAGTCGACCGGGCGTGTAGCGGTATCTATCTGTGAATTGAATGCTGACCTGCGTGAAAAAATCGGTAAACAATATCAAGTCGAAAAGCAGTATGTGAATTTAGATTCGGCTTTGTCGGATCCACATGACTGTGCGGTGATTGCGACTCCCGCGCATTTACATATCGCAATGTCTAAGCAAGCTGTTGAGGCTGGATTGGATCTTTTCATTGAAAAACCCTTGAGTACAAACTTTGAGGGAATCGACGAGTTACAGGCGCTCTTACAGGAGACGCGTCGTAAAGCGGCAGTCGCCTATGTCTATCGTGCGCATCCGGCTCTGGCTGCGATGAAAGCGGATCTTGATTCCGGGAAGTTTGGAAAACCTGTTCAACTGATTGTTGTTTCAGGACAAAACTTTCCCACATATCGTCCGGCTTATCGCGATATTTATTACAAATCCAGAGAACTGGGAGGCGGTGCGGTTCAGGATGCCTTAACGCATTCGATGAATGCGGGTGAGTATCTAGTGGGACCAGTAGATGCATTGGTCGCTGATTTTTCACATCAAGTACTGGAAGGAGTTGATGTTGAAGACACAGTGCATGTTATCACCCGACAAGGAAGTGTCTTGGGGAATTTTAGTTTGAACCAACATCAGCCAGCGAATGAGTCGGCGATTACTGTCGTTTGTGAGCGGGGCATGTTACGGTTTGAATATCAAAACAGCTGGTATCGTTGGATTACGGAACCTGAATCTGAATGGCAGATTGGTTTTCATGAAAATCTGGAACGGGATACACTCTTCCAGAGGCAGGCGAACGCTTTTTTAGATTATCTGGAGGATTTATGCCCTCCATTATGCTCTTTTGAAGATGGAGTGCAGACACTGGCTGTGAACCTTTCCATATTGAACTCGGTCGAGAAACAGTCGTGGATCGAGCCGGCAGATTTTATTTCCTCCTGAAACGGAATCATAGAAGTACAGATGAATTCGACAGACGAACCAACGATTCAGCAGTTATTTGATCTCACTGGGAAAACTGTTTTGATCTCCGGAGCCAGTGGCTACCTGGGAGGTGCTATGGCCCGTGGTCTGGCTGAAGCGGGGGCTCGCCTGGTTGTCAGTAGTCGTGATCGAAGCCGAGCACAGCAAACGGCTGACCAAATGCCGGATCCTCATAAACTCAACCACGTTGGCATTGAACTCGACCATATGGAAGAAGCGTCCATTGATCAAGGTTTTGAGTCCGCTTTAAAGGAGGCGGGGCAGATTGATGTGCTGGTGAATAATGGAAATGACCCGGTTGGTGCTGACTGGAGAGATGTAACCGGAGAGGAGTTTTCACGTCATTTGAAGAACGCGACTGGTTACTTTCTGTTAGCACGTAAGTTGCGGGACCATATCGTAACACGTCAGGCTTATGGCAGTGTGATTATGATTGGTTCGATGTATGGCGTTGTGGGATCTTATCCCGAAGCATATGAAGGGATCTGTAATGCCAGTCCGGTGGCCTATCACACGATGAAAGGAGGGCTCATTCATCAGACCCGTCACTTAAGCGTTTATTGGGCCAAGGATCGTGTGCGCGTCAATTGTCTGAGTCCGGGGCCCTTTCCTTCTGAAGCAGCACCGGCACATTTAGCGGAACGACTTTGTGAACATAGCCCGATGGGTCGTATGGGGAAACCATCGGAATTGAAAGGAGCAGCTGTTTTTCTCGCCAGTGATGCCAGTAGCTATATCACCGGTCAAAATATTCTGGTGGATGGTGGCTGGACCGCCTGGTAATTCAAACTCTCTCTCCGACAGTAGGAATCCTATTTTACTTTATGGTAAAATGAATGAAGCTGATCGTCAGATTGTAATATCATCTGATTTCCCAACTAGAGATTGAATACTGCCGGAAGAGTAATGGATTCAGGGATCATTAATTCGCTGGGTGGCTTAGGCTTATTTTTACTAGGCATGGTCATATTGACACGTGGCCTGAAAGAGCTTGCCGGCGACACCATCCGCCGCATGATTGCGAAATTTACAAAGAGCCTCGTGACTGGCATCACGACAGGTGCTATTGTCACAGCCGTTTTGCAGTCGTCCAGTGCAACGACTGTAACCGCCGTTGGTTTTGCGGGGGCGGGATTGTTGACATTGTCTCAGTCACTGGGGATCGTTTTGGGAGCGAATCTGGGAACGACGATTACCGGTTGGATTGTTGCGTTCTTTGGTTTTAAATTTAAATTGGGATTAGTCGCGTTTCCTTTGATACTCATCGGTGTCATTCTGAATTTATTCGCTAGGAAACGAATTGCAGCAGCCGGATTTGCTTTGGCTGGGTTTGGTCTGATTTTTGTGGGAATAGACAGTCTGCAAATAGGCATGTCCGGACTTACAGATAGTGTGACTCCAGAATCATTTCCCTCGGATACCTGGACGGGACGTTTACTATTGGTTTTTATTGGCGTGGGAATCACATTAGTGACTCAGTCTTCCAGTGCCGGTGTGGCGATGGCTTTGACAGCCGTCAGTACAGGCACCATTTCTCTGGCACAAGCATCCGCGATGGTGATTGGCTTTGATGTGGGAACGACGTTTACAGCGTTGATGGCGACGTTGGGAGGTTCAGTTGCTGCGAGAAGAACGGGGTTGGCACATGTGTTTTATAACGTTGTGACAGCCGTTGTCGCTTATTTTTTGTTACCCGTTTATATCTGGGTTTGGAATCATTATCTCAATTCCGGGAATAATGCCTCACCGGAATTTGCACTGGTCGCTTTTCACAGTCTGTTTAATTTTGTAGGGATTCTCATTTTAGTTCCCTTCATAGGTCAATTTTCCCAACTGATTACTCGCATCATTCCACAAGCAGTCAATGATCAATCGGAACGCCTCGAAGAGTCATTGATTCAGAATCCCAATGTTGCGATTGAAGCTTCTCGTTCTACGCTGGCTGATGTTTTTCAAAGTATTTTAAAGTTACTACGAACAATATTGTCATTTGATGAAATTGATCGTATGCAGATTAGTCAGGAGTTAGAGCAATATCGAGATACGCTGGAAACGACTTCCCTCTATATGCGGAGAATCAACATCTCTGAATCTGACCGGGAGACGCTTCGATGCTATCAGGAAGTATTATTGGCGCTCGACCATATCCAACGTTTAACAAGGCGTTGTATAGAAAGAGAACGATTGGATGCCACTCGAAATGTTAAGAAATTGAGTGACATTGTAGACCAGTTGGCCTGTCTGGTAACTCAAACGCAGCAGTCGTTCGAGAGTCGTTCTGCAATGGTTGAAGAACAGTCTTTAGAGGAGTTTTGGCTGGAACTGGATCAGAACCAAAAAGCAACACGGCGTCAGTTGACCGCTTCATCAACAAAAGCAGGTGTAGATTTTGAGGCTCTGTTAGGACAGTTGGATGCGTATCGATGGTTAATGAGAGTCAGCTATCATCTTTGGAGAGTCGTCCATCATTTACAAAATGCCCGAATCATCTTGAATCAGGAGAGGCAGGAAAGTCAGGATTCAAATTAATGTGATGATGTTAGTTTGTATTTTAGAGACAATTATTTGAAACAAATATAAAGCTCGATTCTGATTACTAATAAACAGAGATCGAGCTTTAAAACAGATTGAATTGTAGTGGACTCTCAGATATTTCTATTTTTTGTTTTCCAGATCGAATAGAAACACATTGTCTTTGTCTGGAGAAACTGTAGCGGAAAGCCCCGATTTTTTGAGGTCTCCATATTTTTCAGGTATCAGAGAAACTTCTTTGACCACCACATCGACTTCGTCAAGATTAGCGCCAGCTGGAGGTCCTTCGGTTTCGACACAAGTAATAGAAACACTGTGTTCTCCCGCAATAGCCCCATCACCGTCTTCGAATGTACGAAGCTGGAACGCTCCTTCAGCGTTTGACCGTCCAACGGCTGCTTGAGGTTCACCACCAGAAGAGCGAAACACGATTGTGGCCCCTTCTAATGGTTTTCCATCAAAATTGACTGTTCCTGTTACGGGGTAAGTTTTTGGACGTTGTTTTGTCCATTTATCCTCTGTAGTACCGGAACAAGCTGTGCCTAAGAATAAGGTAAGTACAATAGTAATCAATATGCAACGCATGCGTTCTGTTTCCTCTGTTTTAACGATAGTAGATCCAAGTGAGTAGATCACAATTACTGTATATTCCACTCACGAATTCTATTAGTGCTAGCAAGAAATGAAGGTTAGAATTCGCCTAAAGGTTCTCCCCCATTTTTTGATCCTAGTCCGCCCCAGATACCATAAGGGCTTGCACCTGATGCGACCTGTGAAGCACTAACGTCGCCGGTGTCAATATTTTCGCTAATGAAACGCACAGCACCATCGGCCAACAGAAGATGCACGCCCCCTTCATGGCGGCTGGAAGGGGGTAAAATACCTGTTGAAGCTTGACCGTTGCAGACAGGAGCATTAGGTGGCAAGATCGTATTAAAATTAATATAACCAGATCGGCCATCGGCCCAGCGCGTTCCCAGAGAACGTTCTCTATCTAAGAGTCCGGAAGGGCCAGATGTGAAAGCGCCATTGACAAAACTCGCAAGACAAGCAGAGGGGTTTGTTGAATTCAGTCTAGAATTAGCACCAAAGGTGTTAGCAGGGGTTGTCGCTCCCGAACCGGGTGGGCGAATGCATTCCGAAACCATGGCGGTATTGCTTGTACCGTCGATAATGTCGCGCATGCGTACGCTGGATTGAAGTCCGAAAATCCCACGCAGGCCTCCAGGCGAAGTTGTATCAAGACTACTGTATCGATCGCCTATCGAAAACAAATAATTATGTTGACCGAGTCTTGTGATATCAGCGGTATCGACGTCGGACGGGCAATTGATAATGGGCAACTTAGTTCTGTAGGCATCAAAATTTATGTTCCAGACAAAAGAAGACGTTCCCAAATTGCCAGTAATTTGTTGGTAAAGCGGAGCTTGATCGATAAAGGGAAGTAAAGGGACATACACACTGAAACGAGAGTCAGGCGTGCAGCTGCTACAAGTGCTTTCATAGGGCCCGATGCGACTGGCGGGAAATGTTCCATAAGTAGAGTGGTAATTGTGGAGTCCCAGTCCAATTTGTTTTAAATTGTTTTTACAGGTGCTGCGTCGGGCCGCTTCACGTGCCTGTTGTACAGCTGGAAGCAGGAGTGCGATTAAAATCGCAATGATGGCGATTACGACTAATAACTCAATTAAGGTAAAACCGGCTTTGATTTTTTTTTGTTGTCTCATTTGATTTTTACTCTTTTATAAAAAATATAAATGGTGTTCGAGAACCACTCTCGGTATTTAACGATTTGTTTATTGTGCAAGATGAGTCAGATATCTCTCTGGAATTCCATTGATAAAGCGAACGTCTGATATCTCACCTCCCCAATGTCGGGAGATATCAGTCATTGTGGATCCCCCGATTACAAGAATACCTCCCGCTACTAGCGGGTGTATGTCTTCGATGTCTGTCAAGGTTTGTTGCAAATCAGGTACTGATGCAAACTCAGGAGTTCGTGTCAAGGTGACGATGCTGTCGTTGGGTGTCGGGGTATTAGAGTCATAGGTAAATATGATGTGATACCATCGATCTTTTTGCCATGTCGTTCGTCTATCTGTATGATATCCAACGTATTTGCCTCTAGTATTCAAAAAACCAAAGCCAAGTTTACCATCACGATTAGGTGAATCCCCTACATAAAGATTAAATTGCGATGTAGTGTGTTCTGCGGTATTGCGATAATGAAACAAAATGTCGGAGTCAGCTTGTTGGTCGCTATTCGGGTTGCGTGCCCAGAGTTCAATCGTAAAACGATTCATGTTAAACAGGCGCGCTTCATTTTGAGAGAGTGTGCGAAACAGTTTGCGGAACTGAGAATCGAAGGGGCCGGCTGATGTTGGAGAATTGTTCGGTGCTGGTTTTCCAGTAAATGGTGATTTCCCATTCTCAGCGATAATTTGCAGGTCCAACTGATTTCCGGAGTAATCTTTGGCAATGGGGGAATTTTTCGTTTCCGTTAATTTCCAGTGACCAATCAGTGCTGGTGATTCAATCTTGAGATTTTGAACAAAAAATTCCGGTGTGGTTTCGATTTCGGTAATTTCATGAGAATCAGGATGAATTCGTATTGCATCTTTCTCAAACAGGTTTTTTGTAACTGTTGTTTCTCGTTTTGAATTCAGTAGATTAAATTCGACGAGCCCTTTGAGAACATGGACTTCAGTCTCTTGTGAGGGATCAATGATCAGTCCAAATTTGGTTCCCAGATCAACGATCCTTGATGTGGGCGTATCAATTGTCAGACCTTCCGCCTGAGGAGGGACATTTGCGAATAAGTTACCTTGATCGAGTTGGAACTGGCTCACATTGATCGGAATTAGATGAGAATTTCCTTTGAGTATTACACGTGCTCCCAGTGCAGTCTCTAATTCTATGAGACCGCCACTCAGATGAAGCTCGTCTCTGGCATGAAGAAGCTCGTCGATCTTCCATTTATGTTTTCCTTTTTCCCATACAGCTTTTTGTGTGTTTGTGATACGTGCCAGAAAGGGCGGTGTGTTGTTTTGCCAGAATTGGAAATAAAGCAGAGAGACAGAAACGACTATGACAACTAAGAACGCTGAAAGAGCAAATAGCGTCTTGTTACCAAAGGTCCGCTTAGGAGACGTATGAAGGTATAACGGCAGAGTTCTTAACTCACCGGATGGTAGCGGGTCATAATTCGTTGATCGCCCGAGGGGGCCGGGGTCAACAATTCCCTCCCATTCCAGATTCGCACACATGCCAGCATATTGAATAAAGAAATCACTCGCTTGATCATTATTCAGGACCAGACGCTCCAAACGAGCTGCGTCTTTGTGAGAAAGATCTCCGTACTGGTATTCCCAACATAGCTGCATCAACTCTTCTTGTTCTTCGGGAGTCAGCATTAGAAAAAATCTCCTGATTGAAGTTGTTTCTGAATGCAACTGAAAAGCAGGTCATGTGCCCTGCGGAGTGTTTTGTAGATTGCATTGGGGGAGCGATTTAGCGATTGCGCGACCGATTTAGTGCTCGCCTCTGGTTCATAAGTTTTTTCCAGAACTTCTTTTTGACGCGCGGAAAGCAATTCATAACAGACTGAAAGGGCCGCCTGCTGACGATCGAGTTCGTCGACTGTGACCATTGCGCGTTCCGCAACGCGATTAAAGAATTCATTGCTGAAGATATTTCGTTCGAGGTTTTGTCTACGGCGGTAATTGAGCACTTCATAGCGAACGATTTGACAACTCCAGGCCCAAAAGTTCGAGCCTGTTTCAAAGAGCTCAAACTTCGACCAGAGAACAGTACATGTATTCTGATAGACTTCTTCTGCATCGGTTCTGTTATCTACCAAGGATCGAATAAATCGGTAGATTCGCTGGCTATGCCGCGAGAACAGCATAATAAACTCAGTAGTTCGGTCAGTAACAACCGCCATTATTTACCCTCAATGAAACGCTTCAAATAAAAGGCCCTGTAAACTAAGCCCTTTACTGAATACAGCATGAGCTTGGGTATTTGAGCCGTGGAAAAATTGCAAAATGGTAAAATTCTGGAAATTATTCTGTAGGTAAGATTTATGCTTGAGACATTTTGAAAAGAAACTTAAGCAGTGTGGGGGAAAGTCTGTAGTATATGAATAAAAGCCGTCGGTGGAGTGAAATCATTTACATGATCTGATTGTTATTCATACTTTAAGTTAAAAGTCTAATTTCGTGTATAAGATGAGTGGCTGATTCGTTGAATGAGGACACAATCCAATTTTAACTAACTCCATTTAGGAATTGCATTAGTTTAACTATGAAGGGAATGCTTATTCACAAAATTTGGGGATGTTCTAAATGCCAGGACGTAGCTGTCTGATAGGCGTGTGCGACCGAAAGAATGATATCGTCTGTGAATAGGTTACCAATGAGGGTTATACATCGGGGCTGTTTATCAAATTGATAAGGGAAAACGGCGGCAGGATGTCCCGTAAGGTTGGTTAAGCCTGTGTCACCCGAATGGGTAATATAGAGGTCGATGTTTTCAAAATAATCTGCCATCTTTTGCATCAGCGCGAAGCGGTGCCGTTGAGCATTGAGATAGTCAAGTGCTGTGATGTTACGTGCCGGTCGAAAATTCTTCACTCGTACTTTACGAACCATTTGCTCGTCAAGATTCTGACTGATAAAATCGTCGAATGCCGTTGCTGATTCGACAGTCAGAATGTGTTTTACTTCGCGATAATTAGGAGGAGCGGGCACCTGTATTAGATTTGCTCCCAGACGGCGTAATGTTGTCAGAAACGCTTCGTCGGTGCCTTCTCGATAGCCAATTTTCAAAGCAGCCAGATCGGGCAAACGCTGGAAACGGAATGGAGCAGTTAGTGTTGACGGATCCTTTTCATCCGCCCCGTGAATGGCATTAAAGACGAGCGCACAATCTTCAATTGTACGGCACATAGGACCAACCTTGTCCATCGTCCAACTGAGTGTCATACATCCATGTCGGCTGACACGACCGAAGGTGGGACGCAAGGCGTTAATGCCGCAACGTTTCGAAGGAGAGACAATTGATCCCCGTGTTTCTGTGCCAATCGCAAAGGCGACGCAGCCCGCCGCTGTTGCAGAACCGGGACCAGCAGATGAACCACTTGATCCCTCCTCGGTATTCCATGGATTGCGTGTGCGGCCTCGATACCACTGATCCCCTTGCGCGAAGGTACCCGTTGATAACTTGGCAATAAGAATCGCGCCGGCTTTTCGTAATCGGGTGACTATTTCTGCATCTTCATCAATCATCCGATTTTCAAACGGCTTGGCGCCCCAGGTGGTTCTCGCGTTGCGCGTGGAAAAGAGATCTTTGACTCCCCAGGGAATACCGTGCAATGGTCCGCGGTACTGACCGGAGGCAATGTCCTGCTCTGCTTGTTTGGCTTCCCTTATAGCAGATTTTTCCATGATTGTGACAGCACAGAGAAGCTGGGGGTCAAGTTGTTTGATGCGTTCAAGATAAATTTCGGTCAGCTTGACTGGCGACAATTGACGAGATTGAATCAAAGCAGCCAATCGGTGAACTGGTAGGAATGCAATCTCTTCATCTGACTCTGGTACAGATCCTTTCCATGGTTCAACTTTGATCTCTTCTTTATGAGAAAAGTTATTTTTTTTGTTATGAGAGAGTCGTTCAAGATACGCAGCAGAGCCGTAGGGAGAGGCCTGAAACTGTATCGCCGGTGCCATTGAGTTAGGGAGCAAATTTTGCGACTCGTTTGAAGGTTGTTTCGGCTGCCCTTTCGTCTGCTGGTCCGTAAGGCAGGCTGCGGGAGTACAAGCTGTCACGGCGGCCGTTATACTGAGGAATTGTCGACGGTTGAAGAAACCGTTTGTTTCCCAGAATTGTGCGTTGTCACCGTTTTTTGAATCGTGATCAGGTGGGTCTAACTGGTCTGTAATTCTACTCATTATTCTTTCTTCGGCTTTGATGTCGGAATTCCATTTTGGCTTAACGAAGTGAAATCGATTGATTAAAATCCAAAAGTATATAAATGAAACGGGAATTTATATTTCAGACGATGCTATAACTGTCGTAATTTTAAACTCTACTTTATGTTAACAGTGTTCTCCCCCGTGTGTCTAACATATCAACCAGTTCCAGAAATTTTCCTGATTTCAACAAAATCGGAAATGAGGACACAATGCAATTTGAACGAATTCCTTATCAATCAGATTGGTACCGTGAGGCATGTCAGCTTCGGAATGAGTTATTACGTAAACCGCTTGGGTTAGATTTACTTCAGGCAGATTTATCAGAGGAGTCCGAGTATTTTCACTATGGGATGGTTGTTGGTAATAAAGTGATTGCTTGCGCGTTGGCAATTCCTGTCTCTGGAAACAAAGCAAAAGTTCGTCAGATGACAGTAGCCCTCGAATATCAAAGGCAGGGAATCGGAAAGTTGTTGCTACAGAAGATCGAACTTGATCTGAAAGAGCGTGAAATTGAGATGGTCGAATTAGATGCACGAAGTTCTGCCGTCGAATTTTACAAGAAGCTGGGTTATGTTGCAGAAGGTGAAGAATTTCTGTCTGTTTCCATTCCTCATTTGCATATGGTGAAATCGCTGGTTGAGAATCGATAGCCAAGGCTGGTTTCGCATTGCAAAATGATTTAAGATGACAACTGAAATTTACTTAATGCAAAATACTTATTGCCAAATATGAACAGGTTGGCTTGGGAAATAGCATGAAAAACGTGTTGATTTTATGTACTGGAAACTCTTGTCGTTCGCAGATGGCAGAAGCCTTATGGCGCGAACTGGGTCAGGGAGAATGGGAATCATATTCAGCGGGATCACTGCCTTCTGGCTATGTGCATCCCATGGCGATCGAAGTCATGCAGGAACTTGATCAGGACTTATCACAAAATCGTAGCAAACACGTCGATGAATATTTAAATAAAACCTTTGATCTCGTGGTAACCGTCTGTGATAGCGCGAAAGAAAGCTGTCCGACTTTAGCGGGGGCACAACGTATCGAACATTGGCCCTTTTATGATCCTGCGGATGCAGAAGGTTCCGATACAGAAAAACTAATGGTCTTTCGAGATGTCCGTGATCAGATTCGTGAGAAAATTCAGGAGTTCCTCAAGGCTGAATCTTAAAAAATTGTGGCTTTTTAACCCAGCAATTCTTTAATCACAGCACCGCCTGTCTGACTTAGAACTTTGAATCGACCTTCGTGGAAATAGGTTAATTGATTGTCATCCAACCCCATGATGTGTTCCAGAGTGACATGCAGGTTTCTGATGGGATTGACAACTTCAACGGCGTGATCACCAATTTCATCAGTGGCTCCAATGCGGTGACCTGCTTTCACACCTCCGCCTGCCATCCACATCGCCATGCCTTTTGCGTTATGATCGCGTCCCGCGGCCTGTCTGCCACTCCGCATACCGTTGTCCGGTGAGCGTCCGAATTCACCCGTCCAGACGACCAATGTTTCATCCAGAAGTCCGCGTGACTTTAGATCTTCCAAAAGTGCGGCGATCGGTTGATCAACGGCCTGCATGCGTGCTTTATGCGATCGATCCAGGTAATCATGTGAGTCCCAGCCCGCCGCATAAATCTGAACGAAACGGACTCCTTCTTCCACGAGTTTTCTCGCTAACAGGCAGCGGCGGCCAAAACTATCTGTTTCTGTTTTTCCGAGACCATACATTTCCTGTGTTTGCTTAGTTTCCTTGTCGAGATTGATGATATCGGGAACCTGAGTCTGCATGCGGAACGCAAGTTCGTAAGATTCCATGCGCGCCGCGAGTACTTCTTCATGCGGATTACGTTTCATGTCTGCTTGATTCAACGCTGCAAGCAAGTCTAGGTTCTTGCGTTGGGTCTTTCGTGTGACGTGAGTGGGTGGGTTCAAATCAAGAATCGGAGAACCTTTCGAACGTAGTGCCGTTCCCTGGAAGTAAGCTGGCAGGAAGCCGTTCGACCAGTTAGCAGAACCTCCCTGAGGGTAAGCCACTTCAGGTAGCACAATAAAGGCTGGTAGATTTTGATTTTCTGTTCCCAAACCATAAGTCATCCAGGAACCGACTGCTGGATCACCGCCAAAGCGATTTCCTGTATTCATGTGATAACAGGCGGTGGGGTGGTTAATAGACTCTGCCTGTAATCCATGGTAGACACACAGTTCATCAGCCATTTCTGACAGATGAGAGAAGTGTTCGCAGAGTGAAATACCGGACTGGCCTGCTTGGCGATGCTTGAACGGGCTTTTAATATAATATCGTTTTCCGCTTGCCATTGCAGAGACTTGAGCATCTTTTCGTACAAACTCTTTGAGGTGGAGTTTCTCAAGAGCGGGTTTGGGGTCAAATGTGTCAAGATGACTGGGACCACCTTCCATAAACAGAAAAATGCAAGCTTTGGCCCGTGGTTTGAAATGCGGGTCGCGTGGAGCCAATGGTTGATCCAGAACCAGATTTTTAGGCTTTGGCTTTGATTTCTCTTCTGCCTGCAACATCGCATTAAACGCTACTGTGCCCAGGCTGGCACCCATGCCATAAAGAAAATCGCGTCTGTGTAATCGGTGCATAGGATTCTTATCGCAAATAAATAAATTCGTTGGAATTCATCAAAACCAGGCAAAGCTCTGCCAGAGCGCGGGTTTCTGCATCCACGTTCCAAGGTTTCAAATCTTGTACATAATTGTCGGTTAAATCCAGTTTCTCGGTCCAGGCGAACGATTCCCCGGTTAGCTCTTCGATCATTTCCCGTTTCACATTACGAGGAAGATCCACTTTTTCTGGAGGGTGTGCCTGGTGATAGTCTTTCATTTCTTTAACATGCTTGAGAGCTAATTGGCTTTCTTTAGTATCAGGAGTTCTCAAGACAAGTTGTTGAAAGACCTGATTGATTGCTTCCGTGTCAGATTTCGTTTCCTGATTGATTTTCTTTGCCAGCGCAATGGCGCGGTCGTGTGTGAACTGTCCATTGAAAAGCGCAAATGCCTGTGGAGTGACTGTTGTTTCGTCTCGACGTTCGCAGGAAGATTCACTGCCTGGACGATTGAAAACTTCCAGCATCGGATCTGAAAGTGTGCGATACCGAAACGCATACAAAGTTCGACGATTGCGTTGTTTGGGAAGTGGCATGGGCTGATACGCGGGAGCGACCGATCCCATGATGTGTCGTGGTTGCAATGCGACTTCCCAATTGATTTCAGGAAAGACGCCGGGACCTCCCATCTCTGAATTCATTTCACCTGTAATAGACAGGAGCGAATCGCGGATCTGTTCAGCCGTCATTCTCCGAGTGGGGAAATGAGAGAGTAACCGATTATTGGGGTCTTGAGTTTTGACCATTTCTTGATCGATCGGATGGCTACTTTGCTGGTAGGCATTCGATGTCATAATGAGATGATGTAATTTTTTGATGGACCAACCATGATCCATGAACCAGGTGGCGAGCCAGTCTAGAAGTTCTGGGTGAGAGGGTTTCTCTCCCTTTTGTCCGAAATTATTAGGAGTGGCGACCAGACCGGTACCAAAATGCGTTTGCCAGATACGATTCACTATGACGCGTGCGGTAAGAGTATTATTGGAACTGGCTACCCAGCGTGCGAATGCCAGCCGTCTGCCTTCCGATGACTGAGGGATCGTATTCCAGGCAGTGGGGTCCTGGCTATTGTTGGAACCGGCAACCGCACTGAGAACTCCCGGCGTTACCTTTTGGGTGGGAGCAGTAATAGCACCACCCGCCAGGATAAAGATTTGCTGTGCTTCCCCCTGCTGTTTCTTAAGGTCAGGTAAGAGATTAACGGCTTGTGTCGAGCGATAATTATTTGGTGGTCCATTATAAACACTAAACGCATAAGACTTATAACGTTTGAGTTCTCTTTCAAAATAAGAGATACGTTTATTGTTGATTTTGACCAGGCTTTTTTCGAGTTCGGTCAAACCAAACCATCGCACTGGAGGTCTTTTGTCTGCCGGAACGTCTTTCAGGTTCTTGTAACCGTTTTCTTTTAACCATTTCGAAATTGCTTTTTTTGATTTTTGTGAAAATTGATTTTGAGCTTCGCGTGTTTCTTTGATTAATTTTTCAGTGCGGACTTTCATATTTTTGAAGCCCGAAATATTTTCATAAGACTGATAGGGAACTTTTCGATCTGCAAATTGAACCGGGGCAAAGACCGCTTGTATTCGGTAATAGTCACGGGTAGGCACAGGGTCGAATTTGTGATCGTGACACTTGGCACAACGAAAGCTATGGGCCAGGAATGTGACGCCGACACTCTGGGTGACATCGTCGAGGAACAACTGCCGCGTGACAGCGGCGACGCTCATGCCAGTATGTTCCCAGGGGCCGCTTCGTAAAAAACCAACGGCGATTAACATTTCCGGGTCTTGAGGATCAAGTTCGTCTCCTGCGAGTTGTTCGGTAATAAAACGGTCATACGGTTTGTCTGCATTGAAACTGCGTACCAGATAATCTCGATAACGCCAGGCATTAGGCCGCTCATAGTCATTTGCAAAACCACTCGTGTCGGCATAGCGTACGACATCAATCCACATTTGCGCCATCTGTTCGCCATAATGAGGACTCTTTAGCAATCGCTCGATCAAATTTGACCACGCTTCTTTATTGTTTGGTTGCTTTTGAAATTCGTCAATTTCTTTTAGGGTTGGTGGTAATCCTGTTAGATCATAGGTGGCACGACGTATGAGTGTTTTGCGTTCTGCCGATTGAGAAGGGATGAGCTTCTTCTGTTTGAGTTTTTGCTGAATGAATGCATCGATGGGGTGACGCTTGCTTGCTTGTTTAGTTGAGAGTGCCTGCCAGGGAACTGATGGTCGTTGTATCGGCTGGTAGGCCCAAACGTCTTCCGGTTGGTAGGTTCGTGCTGTCCAGGTAGGACTCTGACCTCCTGACGTAGACATTACCATTTGCGAATCGCTGTCTGCAGGCTTTGAAGTACTTGAGGGTAACTCCCGATCTGACCAGACCGCACCATCGCTAATCCACTGTTTCAAGTCTGTGACTTGTTCTGCATTTAACCGATTTCGTTCTTGCGGCGGCATCTGGATTGAATCGTCATTCCAGGTGACTGCATTCCAGAACGGGCTTTCTTCTGGTTTTCCGACAATAATGGCTGCTTCCCCGGATTCACCACCTTTGATCAATGCTTCACGTGTCAGCATTGTATATTCACCTTTAATATCATCAGGGGTTTTTCCATGACAGCCTAAACACTTTTGTTCCAAAAGAGGTCGTATCTTTTGCAGATAGAATTTTTCTTGCGGACTGAGCTTTGAGTCTGCTGCATCTGCTGGAGAGGGAGTGAGTTGAATCATTATTGTTGTGCATAAAATGATGCAAAAAAAACGCTTGATTGCAGGCAAAGAAAAGAGAATGCACATGGAAGGAGTTCCTGAATTACAGGTCTATTGAGCGGAAAGCTGACTTAGATGAATTTGGTTGCGGTCTTACTAAGATAATGTAGCGAGGACCAAAAATCAATTTGATTTCCATTTTCAGGTCTCTCTAGCGTGTACTAAATAGACGTTGATTATTCTCTTAACAAAGTTGTGTAATTGGGTGGGAACTTGGCAGTCGTTCCTGTACGATAATCATATGCACGTTTTTAAGCAGACATAAAAGAATTTCTGCGTTGGCATATCGTTTTTGAAAGAAGGAAAACCATGAGACATTGGTCTAAAAAATTATTGTTGAGTGTATGCATAATTACAGTTTTATCATTACTGAGTGGGACAGATGTGTTTGGACAATCAGAAAGAAAACGTAGCGGTGATGCTAAGGTTCTTGGCACGCTTGTCGTTAAATCACCAATGGACGCACTCCATCCTGGTTATACTTCATTGTTCAATGGGAAAGATTTGACTGGCTGGGTGATTCCGGAAGGGGATAATGGCCATTGGAAAGTCGTTGATGGAGTGATTGATTACGATGCACAAAGTGAAGCCAAAGGGGATAAGAATCTCTGGACAGAAAAAGAGTATGGCGATTTCATAATGAGCGTCGAATGGCGAATCAAAAAGACGACAGGTTTGTATAAGGTTCCAATCGTTCTTGCTGATGGCTCAGATCTCAAAGATGCTAATGGTAAGACAATTACTGTTGAATTACCGAATGCCGACTCCGGTATTTATTTACGTGGCACACCGCAAGCGCAAGTGAATATCTGGTGTTGGCCCGTAGGTTCCGGTGAAGTGTACTCCTATCGTCGTAATCAAAAAGTATCCCCAGAAGTACGGGCTGGTGTGACTCCGAAAGTGAATGCTGATAAACCCGTTGGGGAATGGAATAAGTTTATTATCATTATGGTGAAAGATCGATTAACCGTAATTTTGAACGGCAAAATGGTGCTTGAAAATGCACAACTGCCTGACGTGCCTGAGAAAGGTCCTATCGCTTTTCAACATCATGGTGGAAAGCGAAAAGATGGAACGTTCAGCCCCGCCAGTAGCCTGATGCAGTTCCGAAATGTTTATATCAAGGAACTTGATTAACTCGAATTGATTCCTCTTGTTTAGTTCTTTACGATTGAATCCGCCTGCTGCTTCCTATTAAATGGATATAGCAGGCGGTTTTTTATGTATATGGTACCGAGGTGAAACAAAAATGAAGCGTAGTGCTCCCAATATCATTTTCCTGAGAACATTATTCTTAGTGTTTTTGGTTTGCTGGATCACTTCACCCTGCAAGCTTTCTGCGCAAAAAACGAATGATCCTTTTCGGGCGTTCATTCGTCCCACAGACCCGCTTTCCCCGCAGGAAGAATTAGAGACATTTACGATACCAGATGGATTTGAAATTCAATTAGTGGCAGCTGAGCCCGAGATTCAAAAACCATTGAACATGGCTTTCGACATTAAAGGCCGCCTTTGGATTACAGAATCGTCTGAATATCCCTATCCCGTGAAGCAGGGGGAAAGAGGAAAAGATGCCATCAAAATTCTGGAAGATACTAATGGTGATGGACGCGCTGACAAAATCAAGACATTTGTCGAAGGACTAAATATCCCAATAGGTTTGTATCCCTACAGGAATGGTGTGATCGCATTCAGCATTCCAGATATTACGTTCTATGAAGATACCGACGGAGATGACAAAGCTGACAAAGCTACAAAACTCTATGGTCCGATGGGGTTCGAACGCGATACACATGGCATGAATAATTCCTTTCGGCGTGGTTTTGATGGTTGGTTGTATGCCAATCACGGCTTTAATAATCAGACCCGTGTCAGTGGTAGCGATGGCCATACGATTGAAATGCATTCAGGAAATACCTATCGCATGCGGCTTGATGGTTCGCGCATTGAACATTTTACGCATGGGCAGGTGAATCCCTTTGGTTCGACGTTCGACGAAAAGGGAAACCTGTTCACAGCGGATTGCCACTCCAAACCCATTTATCAGTTGCTGCGAGGTGGATACTACCCGAGTTTTGGAAAGCCTCATGATGGATTAGGTTTTGTTAAACCAATGATGGACCATCTGCATGGTTCCACTGCGATTGCTGGAGTAGAGATTATCTCAGGAGATCAATTTTCCCAGGAATATCAAGGAAATTTCTTCAGTGGTAACGTCATGACCAGCCGCGTAAATCGGAACTCACCTGTCTATTATGGCTCGACCATTGTTGCCAAAGAAGAGCCCGATTTTCTTTCGACGACTGATTCCTGGTTTCGCCCCGTGGATATCAGGCTGGGACCAGATGGTGCAATCTACATCGCTGACTTTTACAATAAAATCATTGGCCACTATGAGGTTCCGCTGAATCATCCGGGGCGGGATCGTTATCGCGGACGCATTTGGAGAATCGTTCGTAAAGACAAAGATCATACACGCACTGATTTTTCAAAACTAAGCATCAACCAGCTGATCGCTTTACTCGGTTCTAAGAATTTGACAACGCGTTTTCTCGTGACGGATTTTCTCTCCGATCAACCAGGGCTTGATGTCATTGAACCTTTGCGGAACGCGGTTGTTGATGCAAAAGAACCAACGGTTATCGTGCATTCGTTGTGGGTGTTATTTCGACTGGGAGCGCTGACCAATGATTTGATTGATCAGGCCAACTCGAGTTCTTCGGATTTAGTTCGCATACATGTTGCGAAAATTCTCGCGGAACAAAAATCGTGGAGTTCACAGCACCGTTTGCAAATCATTCAGGCTCTTCAGGATGACAATGCGTTTGTGAAACGAGCCGCAGCCGATGCGATTGGCTTACACCCACAAGTGGAAAATATTCAACCTCTGTTTGCGTTACTCAAAAAAGTTCTTACTGAGGACCATCATTTGGACTATGTCGTGCGTCGTGCTTTGATGTTGCAGATTCGTGATCCACAGGTATTAAGCAAACTGGACTGGTCGACGTTGAATCCTGAGCAGCGGAGTGAGCTGGCCAAACTTTCGCTGGCAGTGCCGACCGAAGAGGTGGCGTTATATTTAATCAAATATCTGGAGACAGAGCGTGTTGATCAACGGGCATTACCAGATTATTTCAGGCATATCGTACGTTATCTACCTGCAGAAAAAATGCCTCAAATTATTCATTTGGCCCGCACAAAATTAGCCAGAAATACTGATTTGCAAGTGGAGATCATCAAAGCAGTGCTGCAGGGATACCAGCAGAAGGGTCTGCCGTTTGATCCCTCTCTTCAAGATTGGGCTCTTGATTTGACCAACAGATTGATGATGAGTGTGCAAGATGAGCCGCTTCAATGGATGAACTTTCAGTTGAACGAGGGGAGTCCTGCAAATATTTGGTCCCTGCAGCGAAGGGCTTCTGCTGATGGAAACTCCTCAGCACAGTTTTTCAATAGCTTACCTGCTGGTGAAACATCAACGGGGCGCCTGGTTTCTCACAGTTTTGTGATCCCTTCTAAGTTAGAGTTTTATATTGCCGGTCATGTTGGATTTCCAAAGAAACCTGACAATCGACTGAATTTTGTGCAATTAAGAAGGTCAGATGATCATCGTATTATCAAACGTGTCTCTGCCCCGAGAAATGATGTAGCGCAAAAAGTCAGTTGGGATTTAACAGAGATCGCTGGTGAGCGGGGCTACCTTGAGATTGTAGACAGTGATAGCGGTAAGGCATTCGCTTGGTTGGCCGTTGGAAGATTTCAGCCAGCTCTTGTTTCTGTACCCAAGAGAAGCCTGCAACAACAAATCAATCGCATCTCGGCTGCGGCGTTGCTCGTGCAACAATTCGAAATTCGTTCCGCGCGTGATGTGCTTGCAACAATGTTGTCTCGAGAACATCTGAATGCGCAGCTTAAGAACCAATTGGCAACGGCTTTAATTTCCGTCGATGGTACTGAGGAATTTCAACCTTTGTTTCCTTTGCCAGCCAGTCAGTTCCCACAAACTGATTCATTTCAGAAAGAGATTATCCAAGCAGTAATCGATCAGAAAAAAGATCAACTTGATCATCTCTTTCAACAAGCTTTTAAAAGCTATCCGTTTCGTTTACAAACACAAGTAGCAGAAGAGTTATCTAAACAACCTGCGGGTGCGGAACGACTGATTGGCTTCACGGAAAAAGGTGTTGTTTCACCTCGGTTATTGATGCAACCGACAATCAGCAACCAAATTCAACAATCTGCCAGTCAAAATCTGAAAACACGTTTGCAAAAATTGGTTAGCGGATTACCTCCTCGTGAAGAAAAAACTCAGCAAAATATCGCCGAGCATCTGAAGTCGCATGCAACTTTTAAATTATCAGTGAATAATGGACAGGCTGTCTTCGAGAAAAACTGTGCCGCCTGTCATCAACTGGCTGGAAAAGGAGCAGTGGTAGGACCTCAGTTGGATGGCATTGGCAATCGGGGGCTGGAACGATTATTAGAGGATATTCTTGATCCAAATCGTTCAGTCGATATCAATTTTAGAACGACGACGATCATCACTGAAGCGGGGCGTGTTTTTTCGGGTTTGAAGCGACGAGAAGAAGGAGCACTTCTCGTTTTTGTGGATAACAAGGGTAAGGAATTTCAGATTCCCAAGAGCGAAATCGAGGAACAAAAGCAATCAACCTTATCATTGATGCCTGCGAATATTCTGGAAATCTTGTCGCCGCAACAATTACATGACCTCTTGGCTTATCTTTTACAAAGTACGAGAAAGAAACCATGAGCCTTTTTTGACTGACCTGTAATAGTGAAATCGTATGAATATCTTTTATGAAAGTTACTGTGATCTATGAAGCAAGGATTTTTCTTCATTCTCTTTTTCTACCTGACAATAACGGCAACCATATTCGCGGACGAGTCGCTGGTCATTACTCCAGAGATGCATCACTTGCGGATTTCCGGAGAACGTGAGTGGTCTACTTTTCCTGAAACGCCCCAGGCTGATGAGTTACTGCTTTCATTTCAGGCGAAATTGAATTCTACTGAATCGACACTCCTGTTGAGGCAGGTAGATGTGAAATTAAGCTGGAATGTGGAGTTAAACAAAAAGGTTCTGGGAAAATTGAGCCGTGATGGGAATGACCTTCAATTTTGGTTTTCGGTTCCACCTGGTGTGCTCAAAAACGGAAAGAACCAATTACGAATCTTTCAAGTAGGCAAGCCAACTCCCGATGACATTCGTGTTGGTGAGATTTCACTTTTTCCTGAACCTGTTCAACAGGCTTTAGCAGCATCTCAGTTAACCATTGAAGTCGTTGATGGACTTTCAGGCGATTTGATTCCGGCTAGAATTACGATTGTGAATTCAGAAGGCACTTTGGTTGCTACGACAGCCAAATCGAATCAGCGGCAGGCTGTCAGAAGCGGTGTGATCTACGTGAGTGAAGGAAAGACAGAATTCGGCTTACCGGCGGGGCAATATACAATTTATGCGGGGCGGGGCTTTGAGTATGGAATCGATCGTCGTGAAGTCAATCTCAAGGCGGGGGAAAATCAAAGGCTCCGTTTCAAGATTCGTCGAGAAGTCGATACCATAGGATATGTGAGCTCTGACACACACGTCCACACGCTGACCCATTCAGGGCATGGAGACTGTTCCATAGAAGAACGAATGATAACATTGGCGGGCGAGCAAATCGAATTCCCGATTGCGACGGACCACAATAAGCAAATCAACTATGAACCGTTGGCGCAAAAGTTAAACGTTCGAAAGTATTTTACACCTGTCATTGGAAATGAAGTAACAACGCGCATCGGTCACTTTAATATTTTCCCTGCACAGGAATCGGCTCCAGTTCCCGATTATAAATTGAAAGACTGGACGGCGATATTTAATAGTATCTTTGAGAAGCCACTTGTGAAAGTGGCGATTTTAAATCACGCACGTGATCTCCACTCTAATTATCGTCCTTTTGGTCAAAAGCATCATCTTAGTCAAGCGGGAGAGAATCTGGATGAATGGAAATTGCGCGCAAATGCGATGGAAATCATCAATTCAGGAGCCACACAAACCGACGTAATGCAACTGTATCATGATTGGTTTGGAGCACTGAACCGAGGTCTGTTTTTAACACCAGTCGGATGTAGTGACTCACACGATGTCACTCGTTATATCGTGGGGCAGGCAAGAACCTATATCAAAACCAAAGATCACGACCCATCGAAGATAGAGACTGGAAAAACCATTCAAAACTTCGTTGATGGCAAAGTATTGCTGTCTTACGGGCTATTAACACAGATCAAAGTGAACTCACAGTATGGTCCTGGAGAGTTGGTCCCTTCATCTTCGGATTTAAAAGTAGCGATTACGGTTTCTGGACCGAGTTGGGTATCTGCCGATGAGGTTTGCCTGTATGCAAATGGTCAATTGATCCGTAGAGAGCAAATCAGATCAAAAACAGAAGGGGGAGTGAAATGGCAGGAAACTTGGAAACTCAAGCGGTTTCTTCACGACTGTCATCTCGTGGCAATTGCGACAGGTCCCGGCGTGACAGCTCCTTATTGGCCACTTGCCAAACCCTACCAACCTGATTCTCCCGAGTTTGAGCCGCTCGTTGTTGGTTCCACAGGCGCTGTGTGGATTGATGCGGACGGCGATGGTCAAAAAACGCCCGCCTATGAGTACGCAGATCAACTGGTCAATCAGCATGAGTCCGACCTCAGTGAATTATTGAAAAGTCTGGAAGACTATGATTTGGCTGTCACCATGCAGGCGGCCAGTCTGTTACGGTCGCGTGGGGTTGCACCATATGATTCCAAGCTGAATCATTTATTACAAGATTCACCGCGTCAGGTTCAAAATGGATTCAACATCTATAAAAAAGCGTGGCGAGCCAGTCAGATTGCCCGTCAAGAAAATTAGATTTCCACAGATCAAAATCATGAGTGTGATACGATCCTGTTTCCTTCATTAAGTGTCACACTTGAAAAAGCGACTAAAAATTGACGGAAAGTTAGGCTGGATCTTGGCTTTCGAGTCTCAATGCTTTGACAGCAATGCAGGTCTCCAGTAAGCTATCAGCCTTCAAAGTCAGCCATATTGAAAGGCAGAATTTGATATCAATCTTCTTTGTATATCGAACATGATAAACAATGATCAGAAAACAACTTGGGGCCGTAGCTCAATCGGTTAGAGCAGCAAACTCATAATTTGTTGGTTGCAGGTTCGAGTCCTGCCGGCCCTATTTTTGTCTTTTACTTCTTTAAGTGCAACTGGCCAGTATTGCGATAACCAGCGCAATCCGTTCTATCGGAATCATTTCGAGCAAGAAACACATCGCTTTTGGTGTTTTTCACGACTTCATACTGTGCACAAACTAAGTTTGTAGCACTAAGTTGTGGCAGCTGCCGACCATCAGAAAGCAATATCGAAACAGCTTTGTCACTTCTGATGCGCGCTTTGGTTACTTATTGCGTTATTGAAATTGAAACAGAGAACATTGATGCCAGGGGGCTATCTTGAGTGTAATCGAGTTGAATGAGATCGAGGGCTTAAAGGCTTACCACGCCGACTGGAATCGGTTGTTGGCAGTTACCCCAGGAGGAAATTTTTTTCAGTCTCTCGATTGGTTACAGGTCTATTGGCAACATTTTCATGAAAAGCAGTATTTGCGAGTACTCGTTATTCGTGATGCCGATGAAGTCACAGGTATTGTCCCTTTATGTATTCAGCGTCTGAAGACGAAATTCGGGTCCTGCCGGATCTTGACTTACCCGTTTGATGATTGGGGGAGCTTTTATGGTCCTGTTTCCGCCAATCCTGAGAAGACACTGACGGCAGCACTGAATTTCATTCAGCAATCTCAGCGAGACTGGGATCTGATTGATTTACGCTGTGTGGACTCCAATGGATTTGATGACGGTGCCACTGAAAGAGCTCTCGAAGCTGCGAATCTTTCGTTAAAAAAGACTTCCTGGAATCAAACGGCGTATGTCGATCTGAGTCAAAATTGGGATGAGTATCTGGCAGGTCGATCTGGAAAAGCGCGTCAGACTTATCTCCGTTCAGAAAGAAGAGTGGAAAAAGAGGGGGAGATCGAATTTTTGCGGTATCGGCCGCGTGGAGAAAATTTTGGTGAGAGCGATCCACGTTGGGACCTGTATGAGGTCTGTGAAGAGATTGCGCGTAAAAGTTGGCAGGGGGATTCAACGACAGGAACGACCTTATCGCATGAGAATGTAGCTCAATACTTTCGAGATACGCATGAGAGTGCTGCTCGATTTGGAGCAGCCGATTTAAACCTACTATACGTTTCAGGACAACCTGCTGCCTTCATTTATAACTATGTGTTTCAGGGATTAGTTTTTTCGCTACGGATGGGGTTTGACCCAAGCGTTTCCAATAAAGGGCTGGGGCGTTTACTGATGGGACGAATGCTTCGCAACAGTATGGAACGGGGAGATCGAATTTATGATATCGGCCCCGGTTCTCTGGATGCCAAGAAATACTGGTACACATCGGTAGAGAACAGTTACCGCTATGTGCATTATTCCTCCGTCTCAAAAATAGCGAAGGTCCTACAGATTAGTAACCGGATTGCAAACTGGTATCGCGACCGGTTTTCAAATGATGTCGTATCTCAATCGCAAATCTCTTCCGATTTTGAACATCCAACATCTCAGCATTGAGATGATGATCAAGAATGATCAAATCAGCTTATCGTTAATGCAGAATTTGTATCGTATATAGTCAAAATTCAAGGTTTCATCATGAATTCACAGTCTGCTCAAATTCATTTACGTATTCCCCGTCCTGTTCAAGTAACGCGTATTTTATTACTTGTCATTGGTATATTGCTTAGCTTGAGCCTTTGTTCGCAATTGGTGAAGTACGGCACGGGACATGATCAGGTATTCGGAATCGTTCCGCTGCTTTACGTTGACTATGAAGCCAACTTACCAACCTGGTACTCGTCTATGGCTTTGTTAGTAGCTTCGTTTGTGTTGTGCCTCATTGCATTAAGTAAACGATTTCAAGGGGATCGATATACGTTTCACTGGTTTTTCTTGTCGGGTTTGTTCTTTCTACTCTCGGTAGATGAGGTCGCTACGATTCACGAATGCGCGATCGAACCTATGCGCAGGCTGATTGATGCACGGGGAGTACTGCATTATGCCTGGGTGATTCCTGGAGGCATCTTCGTCTTGATCGTGGGCGCCATAATGTTGCGCTTTCTAATTGCGCTTCCGTCTCGAACCCGTAATTTGTTTCTCACAGCTGGGGCCGTGTTTGTTGGAGGAGCGATCGGCGTTGAAATGATCAGCGCTTACCATGCGTATTCACATGGAGAAAAAAACCTACTCTACGCGCTGATTATTACTTTCGAAGAAGCAATGGAGATGCTGGGCGTGATCATCTTTATTCATGCCAGTCTGGAGTATCTTTGTGAGAGCGCGAAAAGTTTTCAAATTGATATGCCGAAGAAAAGTGAAGCTTCGACTTAAGCCTTGGAATCGGGGCTGACCTCCGTTGTATTATCTATCAGCTCTGCCAGCCAAGTGAGAACGATCTCGATCCAGCTGCCACAGCACACTTTCTAGTCGAGAACACTCTATTTTAGCTTCAGTAATCCTCTTGGAATTTCAGGTTTGTTTCCTGCCACAAGTCTTTTTTAGATCGACGTTTGGGGTTTTGATCAAGAGAATGACGCTTAGTGTTGAAACGGACATATAAACGAAGTTCTATGCTTGATTGTTCTCTGGCGGTCATTTACGATACGGTTTCAAAACTCTGTGATGTAAACTCTTCTGGAGTCTTAATATGAGGACCGTACTCAAACAAATTGCTTTGACCATACTGATGTGTACCTGTGTGTCAGGTGCCGTCTTTGCCGCTAAAGAAAGCGCTCCAGAGAAATTGACGTATGAAGAACATATTCGTCCGATTTTTCGGGCACATTGTTTTGACTGTCATGGCGCGACTGACGAGATCGAAGGGGGGCTCGATTTACGTCTGGTTCGCTTTCTGATCAAAGGGGGAGAATCCGGAGAAGCGATTATTCCGGGTAAACCTGCTGAAAGTAATTTGGTCGCTCGAATTGCAAGCGGAGAGATGCCACCCGGTGAGGCTCGTGTCCCAGATAACGAGATTGAAATTATCAAACGCTGGATCGCAGGCGGCGCTAAAACAAGTCGTCCGGAGCCAAAAACGATTGGTCCCGGATTGGGCATTACTCCCGAAGAACGTGCCTACTGGGCTTTTCAACCGATTAAACGGCCTCAAATTTCCGAAGAGATTGAAAAACATCCAACTGTTCGCACGCCAATTGATGCATTGTTATTACAGGCCATGCCAGAAGGATTGGCGTTTTCTCCTGAGGCGGAAAAGCTGACTTTAATCAAACGAGCCTATTTCGATTTGTTAGGGCTACCACCCAGTCCTGAAGAGATACAGCGGGCACTTTCGAATCATTCTGAGGGTTGGTATGACTCATTATTGAATGAGTTACTAAATTCACCGCATTACGGCGAACGTTGGGCACGGCACTGGCTGGATATCGCAGGTTACTCTGATTCAGAAGGCTACACGGTCAAAGATGATGTTCGTCCGTGGGCCTGGAAATACCGTGATTATATCATTAAATCGTTAAATGATGGCAAGCCGTTTGACCAGTTTCTTCAAGAACAACTCGCCGGTGATGAATTAGCGGGGAAACGGGAAGGCAATCTCAGCCAAAGGCAGATTGAACTACTGGCGGCAACGGGTTTTTTACGAATGGCCGCTGACGGAACAGGTAGCGGAAAAAACACTCCGGAAGCGCGCAATCAGGTCATTGCCGACACCATGAAGATTGTCAGTTCATCGTTATTGGGCTTAAGTGTTGCCTGTGCTCAATGCCATGACCACCGTTATGATCCGATTCCCCAGACGGACTACTTTGCTTTGCGTGCGATTTTTGAACCTGCATTTGACTGGCAAAAATGGCAGACACCGCAACAACGACGGGTTTCGCTTTATACAGCCGAGGATCGGGCCAAAGCAGCGAAAATTGAAGAGGAAGTCAAAAAGGTGGCCGCGGTCAAAAACGAAAAACGAACCAAGTACATGGCTGAGGCGCTTGAAATTGAACTGAAGAAGTATGAGCAGCCACTACGAGATCAATTGAAAGCCGCTTATCAAACTCCAGTCAAAAAAAGGTCACCTGAGCAGGTCGCTTTGTTAAAGAAGAATCCAAGTGTCAATATTTCAACAGGTGTGCTCTATCAATATTTGCCAAAAGCTGCTGAAGAGCTGAAGAATTATGATAAACAAATTGCAGAGATCAGAAAAAAGAAGCCGATTCATGAGTTTTTACGTGTCGCTCTGGAACCGGCAAACCATCTTCCTGAAACAAAGTTGTTTCACCGTGGAGACCACCGACAACCAAAACAAACGCTCACTCCAGCGGCGTTAACGGTGGTTTCACCGGAAGGACAGCGGCATCAAATTCCCCTTAACGATAACACACTGCCGACAACGGGACGTCGTCTTGCGTTTGCCCGTTGGCTAACAAGCGGTAAACATCCCCTTGTTGCCCGAGTGTTAGTCAACCGGATCTGGATGCATCATTTTGGTCGTGCGATTGTGGGAACCCCCGGTGAATTTGGCAAGCTCGGTGCCAGCCCGACACATCCAGAATTACTAGACTGGCTGGCGGCGGAGTTTATGCAACAAGGCTGGGATCTAAAAAAACTGCATCGTACGATTATGCTCTCAACCGCGTATCGTCAGGCGGGAGCTCACGATCCGAGCAAAGAGTCAATCGACCCAGAAAATCATTATTACTGGCGAAAGCCCATTCTCCGTTTAGAAGCGGAAACATTGCGCGATCGCATGTTGACTGTATCAGGTGTTCTTGATCGCAAATTGTATGGAACTCCTGTCGGAATTAAAGAGAATGAATTCGGTCAGGTCGTTGTTTCAGGCGAACAACTCCGTCGTAGTTTGTATATTCAGGCAAGGCGCAGCCAGCCAGTAGGAATGTTGCAAACATTCGATGCACCTGTAATGGAAACGAATTGTGAACGTCGTTCTAATTCGACCGTGGCAACCCAATCGCTGATGCTGATGAACGGAGGATTTATACTTTCTCAATCAGACAAACTGGCTGATCGGATTGCTCGCGAAGCACCAGAATTGAAACCAGAACTGTTGGCTGGATTACCTAAACTTTCACACACAGGGAAGTCTCCCTGGAGTTATGGTTATACAGCTCTTGATGAAAAGAATTTGAATTCTGCCAAGTTCACAGCGTTGCCACATTGGACTGGTTCCAGTTGGCAGGGAGGGGCAAAACTTCCCGACACGAAATTGGGTTGGGTGATGTTGCGTGCCACTGGTGGACACCCCGCGAGAAAATACGCAACAGTCAAACGTTGGACGGCTCCAGTGACAGGTAAATTATCTGTGACAGGCAAATTACAGCATGGGACCAAAAACGGAAATGGTGTGAGAGGACTCATATCATCGAGTCGCTCAGGTCTGGCCGGCAAGTGGATTGCCTATAATGGAGTTGTGGAAACAAAAGTGACGACTCTGGCAATACAGCAGGGAGATCATATCGATTTTATTACGGATTGTAATGGAGACGTTAATTCTGACTCCTTTTCCTGGAACGCTCAGTTATCACTCACTCGTGAAAAAGGGCCGGCGTTGAAATGGGATACTGTTGCTGATTTCCATGGTCCGGAACCAGTTCAAAAGCAAAGTCTGCCTGCACAAGCATCGTACGCGTTTGAACTGGCTCTTTGTCGAAAACCAACCCCAGACGAATTGCTGCTTGTTGTTCGTTTTATGGAAAATCAACTGACTTACTTACAACAAAATCCAGGACAAACACCCAAAGGGGTGACGTCTGCTAAGCAAACCATTACCAACTTGTGTCAAGCACTCATGAGTTCGAATGAGTTTCTCTATGTTGATTAAATTGATATGAAAGCATTTCGGAACGCAGCCCTCACCGATCGGTTTCCAAGTTTAGTTATACATCAGGTATGATTTACAATGATGCATTATAGTCGAAGACAATTTCTCGCAGACAACGCAATGGGCATTGGAACTGTGGCACTGGCCTGGTTACTGAAACAGGACAACCTACTCGCGAAGCCTAAGAGTGTTTCCATTAAGCAGCCGCATTTCGATTTGACTCCCAAAAAAGCTCAATTCGTTCCACAAGCCAAGGCCATGATTTCATTATTTCAGCATGGTGGTCCTGCACATATGGATCTGACCGATCCCAAACCGGAGCTGACCAAGTTTAGCGGAACGGATTTCAAAGGAGACATCCAATATAGTTTTGTTAATCAGGCGAGTAAAAAATTACTAGGTAGTCCATGGAAATTTCGCAAACATGGTGAGTGTGGAACTGAGCTGTCTGAATTGTTGCCAAATTTGGGAGAAATTGTTGATGATGTTTGTCTGATTCGTTCCATGCATACCGGAGCGAATGGACATGAGGTTTCGATTCGTTACTTTCATGGTGGAATTCCCGGAGTACTAGGCCGACCCAATTTAGGTTCGTGGTTAGTTTACGGGCTAGGCACTGAGTCTCAGGATCTACCAGCCTATATGGTTTTGACAGACCCTGGTGGGCTCCCCGTTGATGGTGTGACAAACTGGTCGAACGGTTTCATGCCTTCGCTATTTCAAGGAACGGTTTTGCGTCCTAAAGAACCTCGTATTTTGAATCTGGATGCACCACCACATTTACGTGGTTCTCTGCAAGCACAAAATCTGGAACTGTTGCAGGCTTTAAATCGTAAGCATTTTAAAACTCACCCCCATGAATCGGATCTGGAAGCGCGAATTGCAAGTTATGAACTGGCTGCTCGGATGCAAACTTCGGCCCGTGAAGCACTCGACCTTTCGCAAGAAACAAAGGCGACGCAAGACATGTACGGTCTCGACAACCCCAAAACACGCGAGTACGGGACACGGTGTCTGATAGCCCGTCGTTTGGTTGAACGAGGTGTCCGGTTTGTCCAACTATTCCTGGCGGGTCAACCATGGGATAATCATAGCAATATTACAACAGGATTGCCTGCGATTTGTGGTCGAACTGATAAGCCTTCCGCAGCGCTTGTTAAAGACTTAAAACAACGCGGTATGCTCGAGTCGACCCTGGTCCATTGGGGGGGAGAGATCGGGCGGCTTCCGGTCACCCAAAGCCACGGTGATCCGAAGAAAGCCGGTCGTGACCATAATGGGCAAGGATTCAGCATCTGGCTTGCCGGAGGTGGTATTAAAAGGGGAATGGCATTTGGTAAAACAGATGAGTTTGGTCATCGCGCAGTCGAAAATGTGGTGACCCCCAATGATTTTCAGGCTACCATTATGCGTCTCTTCGGCCTCGACTTTAAGGAACTTCTCTATCACTATAATGGCCAGGAGCAAATCATTACCAACGGCCGACCTGCCAAAGTCGTTTCGCCGATCTTGGAAAATCCTCCTGAGGCTCTAAGCTAGAATTTGCCGCTTCTCTTTTTGAGAGGAGTATCAATAGTGTATGCATTAACTTAACGACTTTCGCACGTGCTCAGACTGTGATCTTTAGGTCAATTGAAGTCTTGAGAATTTCTGAAGGGAAGATAGCTAATAAAAAAGGGAACGTCAGCCGTAGCGTGATGTTCCAGCTGACGTTCCCAAACAACGGTGTGACCGGCCCGAAGCCACACCGCGCTATGGTTTCAATTTAAGCAAGAAACGTCTTAGGAAATCTTATTTGATTGTTTGTGGTTCGGATATTTCAGTATCACCAAGATACTTGTACCACCCTTTCATGTGACTAAATGAAATGGGATAGATCATAAGCTTCCAATCAATATTCAGACTGACCGGTTCTGCCCCTGGTTTTAGCTTCAACAAAGGGCCCGTCTCTTTGAATTTGACGTAGAATGATTTATGACCGGTATTTTGAATTTGGTAGATCGCGACACGCCCGGAATCAGAGAGGTCAACGATAGTTTTCGGTTGCGTAGGACTTGCAACGTCGAAAATCATTCGGTGGTGCCTAGGGTCCTCTGGATCATCGAATCTACAGTGGTGATCAGTGCGTTTTTCAGACATTGGCCCGCTTGCTTGAAAACAACAACTTGAATAAATTGATAATTGAGTAAAAAGCAATATTTTTACATAGTGAATAAACCTTAGCTAAATATGTATAGATTTACCTCCCTGCTTGTAGATGGATCTTAGCGAACGTGAAGCTTTGGTCAATATGAATCTGTGGGTATCGATATAAGACTCAAGACGAATTTTCACAGTACACCAGATTAAGTAATACACCAAGATAGTGAAGTAGATAATCAAACGACTGGAATATAAACAAGTTGATAGATTTTCAATCTTGTCTGTCGGCAGTGATTTCGAGGATAGTAATCAACTTATTGTTATTTCTCTTCTGTTTTCAGCTTATCAGCGAATTTACTGCGGAATTTTTCTAATTTTGGGCGGATGACGTATTGGCAATACTGTTGATTTGGATTGAGCTTAAAGTAGTCCTGGTGATAGTCCTCGGCAGGATAAAATTCTTTGAAGGCAGTGATTTCTGTCACGATAGGACTTTTAAATTTCCCTGATTCATCCAGTTGTTTTTTATACTCAGTGGCTTCTTCTTTTTGCTGTTCGTTATGATAAAAGACAGCAGAACGGTATTGCGTACCCACATCAGCACCTTGTCGATTTAAGGTAGTGGGGTCATGTGTTTCCCAAAATACTTTGAGTACATCTGTGAATGAAATCTGTTTGGGATCATAGGTAATCTGAATGACTTCGGCATGGTCTGTTGTGCCCGCACTCACAGCTTTATAAGTGGGGTTGGGAACCTTACCGCCTGAATATCCGGAGATAGCAGATTTGACCCCTTTCAATTCGCGAAATACAGCTTCAGTGCACCAGAAGCAGCCTGACCCAAGCGTGGCGACTTCAAGTCCGTCTTCTACTTCCTGAGCAACAGGGGTGGAATTTGATTCTGGTTGTTCCTCGGCAATCGCGACAGGACGGTCCTCTTGTGTGAGCGATTTTTCACAACCACTCAACAAAGTCAGCATTGTGGTGAGAGAGAGACCAATAAATACTAAGAGTGGTAATTGTGTCAATGTCATGACAATAAATTTCCTATGAGATTGAGTCAGGTATTGGAAATCAGTGAATACTACAAACGGGTAGAGTCATTTTAGACAATACTCCTTAGTAGGGACAGGGGGAATCTATTCTGATCGATTGATTCGCTTTGACTACAGCTAGTTTCATGCTGATAACCTCTGGAGACTCAGTTCACGATTCTTGTTTGACTGAACGGTATACTAATATTTATTCCGGTTCTTTCTAGCAGCCAGACAGTTTTAAAATGAATATACAGACATCCGACTTTGTGTAATTATTTTGTGTTTAGAGTGGTAATTTTCTGTTGACTGACTAAAAAATCAATGAGAGCTTGTAGAACGTACTATTTTTGAACTTGAGACTCTTGAGCAAGCATTTTTAATGATTAACCGGAAAAAATTATAAATGACAAATTCATACGATGCAATTTTAGTGGTTTCGTTTGGTGGTCCTGAAGGCCCCGATGATGTAATCCCTTTTCTGGAGAATGTGTTGCGAGGTAAAAATGTGCCTCGGGAGCGGATGTTGGAAGTGGCTGAACACTATCAACACTTTGGGGGTGTCAGTCCCATCAACGAGCAGAATCGTTTATTAATCAAAGCATTGGAACAAGAGCTTGAGCAACATGGGCCTGATCTACCAATCTATTGGGGTAACCGAAACTGGGATCCACTTCTGTCTGATACTCTGGAGCAGATGAAACAAGCGGGAATTGAACGCGCATTGGCTTTTTTTACCTCAGCTTTCAGTTCCTATTCTGGTTGTCGACAATATCGGGAAGATATTCAACGTGCTCAGGAGCAGGTAGGGGAAGGGGCTCCTGAAGTTCAAAAAATGAGAGTCTTTTACAATCATCCCGGTTTCATCGAAGCGATGGTTGAACGAACACAGGAAGCGCTCACTCAAGTTCCTGAAGAGAGACGCGATCAGGCACATATTTTGTTTACTGCTCACAGTATTCCTCTCACCATGGCTTCCGGATGTCAATATGAGGCACAGTTGAAAGAGTCTGCCCGACTCGTGAGTGAGCGGCTGGGATCCTATCAATGGGATCTGGTGTATCAAAGTCGTAGTGGTCCTCCGCAGCAACCCTGGCTGGGACCTGACGTTTGTGATTTCATCACTCAGATGGGAGAAAAGAATGAGGTGCAGGATATCGTGATCGTTCCTATCGGGTTTGTTTCCGATCATATGGAGGTTCTATTCGATTTAGATACGGAAGCCAAAGATGTGGGAGAGAAATTGGGTATTAATGTAGTTCGCGCCAAAACTGTGGGAGTGCATCCCCGGTTTATCACGATGATCCGTGAGTTGATTGAAGAACGAATTAATGGTGCAGAGGAACGTCCTGCATTAGGTGACCGGGGAGCCAGTCACGATGTCTGTCCAGTTGATTGCTGTTTACGTACTTCGGAAGCACGACGCTGAACGGACTCTGCTTATTTAAATTCACTTTGGGAAACCACTTCTCATTCTCTGATTTCAGATATGAACAGTCATCAAAGTTTCAATGTGTGTTTAGCAGAGCCTGATATATTTAAACGATAGACTTCAACTCCTTGAATGCAAAAAATTTCTGGATGACCTGCGACGGGTTGTTTAAGATAGCAGTATCTTCATTTCTTATCATTCTCCTCGATATCAACTTTGGTTGACGTCGCGACTGCAAGGAGTTGCTGTGGGTCGATTTCATTTTTCAGACTGTCTTGTAAGTGTCTTCTTTAGTTTAATAATTTTTCCGAGTATTGGATTTGCTGAGCCAAATCTCAATTATCGTCCGGCTGATACCTCCAGTCCGCGGAGTACACTTAAAGACTTCATTGACGCAAGTAATCAGATTTCGAAACATGTTCGCGACACCAAATTTGTCAATCGAGATTCTGAGGCTTTACGCCCAATTATTTTACGGATACTTGACTGTCTCGATCAAAGCGACTTACCGGCGTTTGCCAGAGAAATGCGAGCTGCAGAAGTGGCGATTTGTTTGAAGGAAATTATGGATCGTGTTGAGTTGCCTCCGTTTGATGAAATTCCAGGGATTGAAGAGGTCGACTCAGCAGGCGATAAATTGACCAGTTGGCGGATTCCCGGAACACGAATCACAATCGCACGGATGGAAGAGGGGCCGCAAAAACATGAGTATCTCTTTTCAAAAGGGACCGTTGATCGAGCGGTACGCTATTACCAGGATATGAAGGCGTACCCTTATCGAACTTCAGGACCTGAAACTTCACCCGGGTTTTACCGTTGGTATTTTTCTTCTCCCGGTCATTCAGCGGTGGTACCAATCATTGAAAGATTGCCCAAGGGGTTTCGCGATCAGGTATTTGGTATGGCGGTCTGGAAATGGCCTGCGCTTTTTCTTTCGATCATTGTGGCGAGTCTGGTAATGCTACTAATTTACCGTATTCATTTCAGACTGACTCAACGTTGGAAAGGTAAGAACATCGTTTGTTACTGCTTGACGATTATATTTCCGATTTTAGCTGTGTTTGCTCCTTTCATCGTAACATATGTAGTGAAAGATCAACTCATCGTACGGGGATGGCCTTTATATATTGTCGATTTTGCTTCTCTCCTGATTGCATTACTGGCTTCCATTTTTGTTGTGTTCGCTGCCAGTAATCGTGTGGCGGAAACGATCATCGCTTCGCCAAAAATTAATCCACAAGGTCTCAACGCACAATTGATTCGAATTATTTCAAGACTCATGAGCATGGTGATAGCCGTCGCAGTATTTCTTGTTGGTGGGCAATACCTGGGAATCAAGTTGACAACATTATTAGCCAGTGCTGGGATTGGTGGATTTGCTGTGGCACTAGCTGCTCAGGATACGCTGAAAACTTTATTTGGTACCATTATGTTAATGGCTGACAAACCGTTTCGGGTGGGGGAGCGTATTCAGTTCAATCAATATGATGGAAACGTAGAAGACATCGGTTTGCGCTCAACGCGCGTTCGTCTCTTAACAGGGAATCTGGTAACGATTCCGAATGATGAGCTCGCGCGTTGTGACATCGAAAACATCACTCGTCGGCCTTATATCCGTCGTAGTGCAGATATCAAAATTCCATTAGATACTCACAGAACAAAAGTAGAACAATGCATCGAGATCATCCGAAATACCCTAAAGGATCACGAAGGAATGAATCCGGATTTACCAGCGCGCGTTTATTTCGATGAGTTCAACGATGATTCTTTCAATATCAAAGTGATTTACTGGTATACACCACCAGAATTCTGGGATTTTTTAGCGTTTAGCCAGAAGGTGAATCTGCAAATATTTCAAGCATTTGAAGAACAGGGAATTCAATTCTCACAACCATTACGTGTCGTGCATACTGACACGGAAAGTCAAGGACCGTAAGCAAAAATAACTGCTCTGTCCAAAAAGTCCAGTTTAATAAAAGAGCATCAATTCAGATTGCTTGTTCTGTTACTCTTGGGTGATCTTAGGAATTTTTTTCTAAGTAGTGATCAATAAACTCTCCAACTTTTTTTCTTTGGCCACTTGCTCAGCAGTTTGACTGACGTTCTTCTAGACAGTTGCATTTCCACCCTAGTGAAATCGAAGCAACACACGATACATTCACTTCTTCTTTACCCTACTGACTGCACGGGCTAAGAGCCCCTATTAAGTCTAGGATAATGGAGACTGAATTCCACTGTGTATTTTGATTCAAAGGTTTATTGAAAGTGGTCATCAAAAAGCTGACCACCTATAGAGCAAAAATTTGTTATAACCAGTGAAAAAATTCACTTTTCGTCGGTATCGCGTATCAAATTATGGCATTTCACACAGGTGATTGTTAAGGCTGCGAAAGCGGTGGCTGATCCATCGGCATTTTTGTCTTCGGCCATTCGAATCAATTCCTTGTTGGCGAATTCGAATTTGTTGAGCTGTGCTTTATATTCTGATTTCGAAGTCTCTGGACTGTCACGCAGCCAGGATTCCAGAATCCCGAAGCCCTGCAGGGCACGAGCATTTTTTTCAACAGATTTAAAATCACCTTCGGTCAACGCTGCCAAAATCCGTTGTGATTTTTTCAATTTAGCTTGCATCCAGAAATCTTTTTCCTTTTCTGACTTGTCTTTTTTGCTAACCGCTGAGTTTTTTTGAGCCTTGTTTTTAGGCTTCTCTTTGTCTGCATAACTGCTTAGTGCAAAAGCGGAAAGACAAGTGACAGCAATAACAAGAATGTAAGGCATGTTCTTTTTCATGGAAAATCTTTCTTTCAGTTCCTAACTTAATTACAAGACAAGACCGTAGATCTAACTTGTCTCGTCACGACGAAACAAATTACATTGTCGTTAATCTAGTGAATCATTTATGCAAACAATTCAAGGCTACCTTATAAGTTGAAAACGAATATAGGTTTTTGTTCTATTTACTACATAGGGGTATTCCTGATGGAGTCACTCTCAGGCAGAGGATGCATTAATATGACGCTCATACTCAGATACGAAAAACAAAATTTTGTTTGGTGTCGACGATCATGCTGACAGCATTAGTGTGCGTTCTATCGTCAGAAGCATTGCTGTCGATGCGCAGCAGATCTCGTATTGTTATGAAGGCCACCTACGGTATTTTCGCGGCGCGTATTATTTTGCCTCAACTGACGAGCCAGAATCTCGGGGTGGTTACGAGTCTTATTAAGTGCGCAAAAATCACTATTACTTTCATACCTTTCCAAAACTATCAATCGATGGGAGATGATAGAGCAGAAATTCCTGATGATTTCATTTCGAAATTCTGTTGGCCTGATGACTATATTAATGAGCTCCCTATTCTTTATATTCTATGAATCAGTGGCTACCTAGGATGTTCCCATCCTCCTCTCTGGTCCATGCCGAGTATAGAGTTCATGAATAACAGGCTGATTTAGCCACACTAATTCAAATCTCTATTTAGCCAGTATGAATATTCGGAGAAAATTCCCAACATGGAATTGAAATCGAGGCAGTTTTAAGTAAGCTTGTCAGAAGGAAAGTGATCGCTCACATTTTTGATGAAAAATAAGGCCTTCCTAAGTTATGAAACCTTAATTGTTTAGCCCTCCCCGAATTCATTGGTTCATCTAAAAAGATTCTCATTTTTAATTATCAGCACTAACGATGGGATCTTGCTTTAATCCGTTTCACTTAATACAGGTAAAGATAATGATAAACAAAAAGCGTGGGTTCACTCTCATTGAGCTGCTGGTTGTGATCGCCATTATTGCGATTTTGATTGCCCTGTTGTTGCCTGCAGTGCAACAGGCACGCGAGGCCGCTCGCCGGGCGTCCTGTAAAAATAATCTGAAGCAAATTGGCTTAGCACTTCACAACTATAATGAAACTCATAGCTGCTTTCCTGTTGGAATATCCGGATCGCCCGTCGATATCAATGGGGTTCGCTGGTACAACACCGGAAAAGTATTGTGGATGGCTTATGTCTTACCCTTTATTGATCAGGGAAACTTGTATCAGGATATCGATTTTAATGTGGGTGACCCGGGAAGAAACGCAGTCAATTCTCCTGTGAAAGCCAGAATACTTCCCATCTATCGCTGCCCCAGTGATCCAGGCAATCAGGCTGCAACCGGTTATCTGCAAGAAGGTCCCAGTAATTATGGAGCCTGTTTAGGTCGAGATCCGATCAATGCAATTTTTGGTGGTGGATCGGCGCATGCAAATAACGGTACTTCGGTGCTCTATATGAATAGTAGAACAAAGCTTCGAGATATTACCGATGGTTCATCAAATACAATGGTCGTAGCAGAATGTCTGGTGGGAGGGATTTACTACGATTATGGAAATGGTGTGAATAGCCCTCTTCCCGCTTGTAGTAATAATCCTTCGGGGACACCAAGAACCGGTAGAGGTCGTTCCTGGTTTTTTGGTGACAATGCGATTGAGTGGGGGTTTACGACAACATTCCCTCCCAATGCACTTTCAGAAACAGGTGGTTGTAAATCCTACCAGGAATTTGGAAACTCGGATGCAGGCAGCAAACACGAAGGGGGCGCTCATATTTTATTATGTGATGGAGCGGTGCGATTCGTTTCTGAGAACATGCATTTGCCTACCTGGCAGAACCTGGGAGACAAAGCTGATGGGAACGTATTGGGAGAATATTAATCGACTGAGTGGTTAACTCGATCCTGCTGATTATACTCTTTTCACATCATGCTGGTTGCTTCAGAAGAAACTCCAATGAACTTAAGCAGATTTTATATTTATTTGGTATTTGGGATTTGCCTCATTCTATTTACCGCTTGTGGAGGCAATTCTGCGCTGGAATTTACAAGGGCTCAAGTAGAGGGAACTGTTAATTATAAAGGAGAGCCATTGGAGGAGGGCTTGATTCGTTATGTCCCTGATGGTGAGATCATCAATGGGCAAGTTGCCGGGAAACCCATTTTTGCAAAAATTGAGCAGGGGAAATATCAGATTCCTGCAGAGAAGGGGGCCACAGTAGGGAAAAACAGAGTCGAAGTGACCCGTTATGTAGAAGCGGGGAAACAGGGAAACATGTCAGGCGGAAAGGCAGAATTAGTCAAACAAATTATTCCTCCCAAATACAACTCTCATTCCATCCTTTCGGTCGAAATCAAAGAAGGAAAAAATACACAGGATTTTGATTTGAAGTAAGACATGACATTCAGACACTCGTTCCCTTTTAGATGGCAGAATTATTTAGCGAGCGATTTTCGAAACTGGCTAATTTTTGAGACCATTTCCTGGTGTTCTTTTTCTGCTTTCGTTTTGTCTTTGGCATCTTCAATTTTTTTAATCGTTTCTTTGACTCGAGTTTTCAACTGTTGGTCATCTGTATTTAGTGTCTCCTGCAAAGTTGGTAGCAGAGGCTCGGCTTTCTTGCCGAAAGTTGCCAGGGCACCTGCTGCATTTAAACGGACCCACTTGTCATCGTCCTCTAATAAGCGAGCGATCGCCTTCATATTACTTTCGCTGTATGGATCAAGTCGAGCCAGTTGCCCGTTACTCCAGCCACGCACGGTAGTATCAGTACTTTTCAGTCCCTTAGAATAGCGTTTTTCCAGATCGGCAAGTTCGAGTACTGAGACACCTTTGGGAATCTTGATTTTGTCCAATTGAATATTGCCACCCACGTAAATCGTTAGAATCGGGTGCTTGCTCCAGATTTTAGCACCTTGATCTTTTTTCGTCATCGTTTTGGCGATGCCGCCGACAAGATGCAGATTCCAATGATAGTGAATCGTTTTTGACTTGTTGAAAGAGTCCACTACTGCTGGTCCCGGTCGCAACACAACCTCATGCACTTTTTCGTCAGTAGCAGCAAATTTTTTTAACACATCATTTAGTGACTCGTTATTTCCGCGGTAGAAACAGTATTCATTGCCGTTGACCCATTGATGATAAACGCGGCTTTCATGGTTGACGACCGGAACAATTCCCGGCCAATCCTGAAAATTGGCCGCATTCAAAGGTTGGTTGCCAAAACTCTCTTCCCCTAAAGCCCATGCGCATGTGGCGCCACTGCAAATAGTCAGCAGGAAACTCAATATTATTAAGATAACATGCCGCATAAGGTGATCTCCTCTTTCAAGAAAATAGTTCAAACATCAATTAAGATAACTGGCATGACAATTTTGTTTCAAGAATTCTCTCATAATTAACAATTTTCACAAAGAGTGTCGTATTGAAGGGAACTTCTGGCTCATTGAAAACCGAATTCACTGTTGGGGGTTTGTGAGATAAGAAAACTTTCATCGATCAAATCAATTTTAGTTAGGCCAGCATTGCTTGAACGAACAATCTTACTAATTTCGGAGCGAATGGAAGCTAGATGACCGAATTTGCATAAAAGAAATGACAAAGTTATGATGCAGCGAATAGAAATTTCACTATGTCCACGAACTACTCTAGGCAGTTGGCATGACAGCAGACGGGCAAACGATGAGTCGCACTCGCGAGATAGATGATGATCTGGAACACGCGAGTTTGGAGGCAGTTTACGAGCAACTTGATACTTCTTCCAAGGGATTGACTTCGGCCGAAGCACAGACGCGGATTGGCCAGTATGGCCGTAACGAATTGACCGATAAGGAAGTTAACGACCTGCAAAAATTCCTCCGTTTTTTCTGGGGGCCTATTGCCTGGATGATTGAAGCCGCGGCTTTACTGTCGCTTCTGATGGAGCATTGGGCCGATCTCACAATCATCATGGTGCTGCTTCTCTACAATGCCGTTTCGGGATTCTGGCAGGAACGCAAGGCGTCGAATGCTCTGGCGGCTTTGAAAGCAGGACTCGCTCCCAAGGCGACAGTATTGCGCGATGGCCATTTTTCTTCTATCGACTCTGCAGAGGTTGTGCCCGGAGATGTGGTACGGATCAAGCTGGGTGAGGTCGTGCCCGCTGACGTGCGGTTTATTGAAGGAGATTATATCAGCATTGACCAGTCTGCATTGACGGGAGAGTCTCTGCCTGTGAGCAAAAAAGTCGGTGATGAGGGCTACTCCGGCAGCATTGCCAAACAAGGTGAAATGCATGCAGTGGTAATCAGTACTGGGAACAATACTTTTTTTGGTCGCACTGCCAGTCTGGTCGCAGGGGCTGGCGGCGAGGCTTCGCATTCACAACGGGCGACGACTCAGATCGGAAATTTTCTCATTCTTATCTCGGTACTCCTCTGTGTTATATTAGTGGGATTCGAGATCTATCAGGATGTCGTAGTAAAGCACCTCTGGCAGTGGTCTGACTTGGCGGCGATTGCCCGTATGGTATTGGTTCTATTAATTGCTTCGATTCCAGTCGCAATGCCGACGGTGATGACTGTGACTAATTCATTGGGGGCTCAGAAACTAGCCCGGAAGAAGGCTATCGTTTCTCGACTGGAGGCGATCGAGGAACTCGCTGGAGTTGACATCCTCTGCTCAGACAAGACAGGGACCCTCACCAAGAACATTTTGACACTCGGTGATCCAATCCTTTTCGATGCAAGCACTACCGATGATCTCATACTAGCTGGTGCATTGGCTTCCGAAAGGGGCAGTGAGGACGCCATTGATAAAGCAGTCTGTGGAGGACTAAAAGAGAGCAAACTGCTGGATGATTATCAGGTAACCAGGTTTGTGCCTTTCGATCCAGTCAGTAAGCGAACTGAAGGGCAAGTAACCGATCCAGCTGGCAATGCAATTAGATATACCAAAGGCGCGCCGCAGGTTATCATCGAGTTGTGCGCATTGGATGATAATGTCAAATCAAAGGGCGAACAAACCGTTTCAGACCTTGCTGCCAAAGGACTACGCGCCCTTGGCGTGGCGGAATCAACTGATGATGGCAAGAGCTGGTGTTTTCTGGGTATCTTGCCAATGCTTGATCCGCCTCGAGACGACTCTCAGCAGACGATCGCGCGTGCCAAGGCACATGGGTTGCATGTTAAAATGGTAACTGGAGATGATGTCGCAATTGGCAGCGAAATTTCGACGCAGTTGGGTATGGGGTCTCACCTCATTGCAGCTGCCGACATGTTTACCAGAGATATGGACATGAGCCATTTGTCTGATCACATCACTGGGTGTGTCGAAAAAGCAGATGGGTTTGGCAGAGTGTTCCCCGAGCATAAATATGGCATCGTCAAGGCGTTGCAGGATCGAGGACATATTGTTGCCATGACCGGTGATGGAGTTAATGATGCGCCAGCTCTGAAACAGGCGGACTGTGGTGTTGCCGTCAGTGGTGCGACCGACGCCGCCCGGGCTGCAGCAGACCTGATACTGACTGCTCCCGGACTGTCTACGATCATTGAAGCCATCGATGAATCGCGCGAGATATTCGAACGGATCATCAACTACATACTGTTTCGAGTTGCCATGACTTTGGACATTATGTTTGTGGTCGTTCTGGCAACGGTGTTCTTTGGCTTCTCGCCGCTAACTCCGATCATGATTATTCTGCTGGCTTTGCTAGACGACATTCCGATCATTACGATCGCTTACGATAATACCCAGTTGCCGAAAGAACCGGTGCGCTGGGAAATGAAGCGACTGTTGTTCATTTCCAGCTTCATGGGGATCATGGCGATAGCTCAAAGTTTTGGCTTGTTGCTGATTGGCATGGAATGGCTCAGCAACAGTGAGTGGCAATCCTGGATCAAACTGAATCAGGAACAGGTTCAGACGGTCGTCTTTTTACAGATTGTGGCGGGCGGTCACCTGCTATTGTTTGTCATGCGTTCGCGGGCAAGTATTTTCCGGCCCCCCTGGGCGGCTATGCCTTTGTTTCTGGCGATTGTGGGGACCCAGATTTTTGCCGTCCTGATGTGTGGATTTGGCTGGTTTGTTACCGCGCTACCTTGGACTATCATCGGGCTTGTTTGGATTTACATCTTGGTTTGGATGGTTGTACTCGATGTGATGAAACTGGCCTTGTATTACAAGCTCGCACATGATCAGCATCATACATAAACTTCAGAGGTAACTGTCATGGATTACATCAAGAAATTTCGTGTTCAGCCAGGCAGTTGTGTGGATCTTGAAAAGATTGACGCCAGTTTCAAAGACAAGCATGAATCTCATCAACGTGCGTTACCAGAAATAGATTCCTATGCTCAAAAGTTGCAGGACCTTCAGTACCTCATGTATGCAGAAGGGAAACGCTCGCTCTTGATTTGCCTACAGGGCCGTGATGCCGCAGGAAAGGATGGGACGATCAATCATGTATTGGGAGCGATGAACCCTCAAGGATGCACCGTTACGAGCTTCAAGGTCCCTTCAAAAGATGAGGCGGCCCACGATTTCCTCTGGAGATATCACAAGGTGGCACCGGCTCAAGGACAGGTGGCGATTTTTAATCGTTCTCACTACGAAGATGTGCTCGTCGTGCGCGTACATGACATGGTGCCTAAGGAAGTATGGTCAAAGCGTTATGAGCATATTAACAATTTCGAGAAGCTGTTACATGATCATGGAACACACATTCTCAAGTTCTACCTACACATCGATGCTGAAGAAGAAATGGCGCGTTTCAAGAAGCGAATTGACGACCCGACGCGTCATTGGAAGATCAGCGAAGGCGACTATTCAGAACGGCCATTCTGGAATGATTATACTACTGCATTCGAAGAGGCAATGAGCCAGTGTAGTACCGAACATGCTCCGTGGTTCATCATTCCTGCAAACCACAAATGGTTCCGCAATCTTGCCATTTCCAGAATTATTGTTGAGACAATGGAAGGGCTGAACATGGAGTTTCCAGAACCGACAGTCGACATCGAAGAGATCAGAAAGAAATACCATGCAATTGTAGAAGAGGAACTAGATGAAGCGTAGCCTGGAAAATTGTCTGTTTCAACAGAGATTAAAGGATAGAATGCTTCGTTTTTTTACACCTGATGCCCGTCAGATAAGCAATCTTGAGCACTGAGTAAAATATAAACACTCAAAATTATGTTTCAAAAGTCCTCTGCTGAGAACGATTTTTTGAATATTTAGTTAATGATAGATACGAAGTGTCTTTTAAGTATTTGCGTTATTTCTATTGAAAAACATAGAAAATCATTCCGAAATCAGATTCATTGTGCTGATTGTCACCATTGAGTGGTTATACTTGTAAAAATTAACTTTTGCCCTAATCGAATTCGAGGAGAACCAACATGACCGACCAACAAATTACTCGTCGTAAAGCCCTGCAGACTACAGCTGCTTTAGGAGCGGGGCTCTGGTTGGGAACTTCTGTCAGACCGACGCGGGCGGCTGCGAATGAAAAACTAAATGTGGCTGTGATTGGTATTGGTGGTCGTGGTGCTGCGAATTTAAACGCTGTCGGCAAAACAGAAAATATTGTTGCCCTCTGTGATGTCGATGAGAAACGAGCGGGTAAAGCCTATGAACGTTATTCGCAAGCAAAAAGTTTTGCCGATTTCCGCCGCATGCTTGACGCGATGGAAAATCAGATCGATGCTGTTGTGGTAAGTACTCCCGACCATACGCATTTCCATCCTTCGATGATGGCGATGACGATGGGCAAACATCTTTATTGCGAAAAACCGATGGCTCACTCAGTTTGGGAAGTACGCGAAATGACCAAACTAGCTGCCAAAAAGAAACTTGCAACGCAACTGGGTATGCAGCGGCATGCTTATAAAAATATGCATCGTGTTGTCGAACTCGTACAATCGGGGGCGATAGGTGATGTGAATGAAGTTTATAGCTGGGTGAGCAGTAGCCGAGGGATGCCTGCACTTCCTGTGAAAACTGTTCCGCCTCCGGAAACTCTCGATTGGGATTTGTGGATCGGTCCTGCCAAATTTCGTCCTTATGCTTTGAATGCTAAAGGGCAGGGAACGTTAGCACCATACAATTGGCGCTTCTGGTGGGATTACGGTACAGGAGAAACGGGAAACTGGGGTTGTCATATTCTGGACATCCCTTTTTGGGCACTCGACTTGAAATACCCCACACGCGTTGAAGCCTCGGGGCCAGAGGTCGATGCTGAGCGAACCCCTACAAAAATGCAGACCAGTTTTGCTTTCCCTGCGACCAACAAGCGGCCTGCTCTTGAACTTCACTGGTCTCAGTCAAAAAAAGGCCCTGCTATTTTGAAAGAAAAAGAAATTAGTCTGAAAGGTGCGAATACTCTCTTTATCGGTTCGAAAGGGATGCTGTTGACGGGGTTCAATTCTCACAAATTATTCCCTGAAAAAACTTTTGAAGGATTCAAAGCACCTGAACAGTCCATTCCGGATTCACCCGGTTTTCATCTGGAATGGATTAATGCCTGCAAAGGTGGCACACCTGCAACGTGCAACTTCGACTACTCCGGTCCCTTGTCCGAAACAGTTCTCTTGGGAAACACAGCTTATCGTGCGGGAGGAGGCTTCGATTGGGATGCAGCCACTTTGACAGCTGGAGGAAATGAGAATGCCAGGCAGTATCTTTATTCCAAGTTTCGTAAGGGATGGGAAGATTTCACGAGCTAAAGCTGATGGTTTCATTTGAGAAAAGACTTGGAAAAAGTATTTTCTTTCGTTGTCTGATTTCAGCGAGATGGCAGATCTCTTCACTTCAAGAAAAGAAATACCTCCTCTATCTAATGGAGGCAAACTACTTTCATTTTGCAAAAATGAACAGAAACACAGTTTTATTTTAGTGTTTCTGGACTATTCATTTTTAAAATGGGACAGTGTGTCTTAAGATAGAGATACGGACACACATTTTTGCTATCTAAGAATCAGTCCCTTTTTCTGAAACCCATAACCGTCAACTCATCAAGATGTTTTTTTGCGATTTTGTGCTATCTATTGAATCACGGATTTTATAACTGACTAGCCACAGATACTGGGAACGATCTATGACAAACTCTGGTCAAAAGAGCAGCCTGAAAGTTCAAAGCAGTCAGCAAAATGAAGAACCAGCAGATGAGTTTCACATTGTCGGGGTCGGTGCCTCTGCAGGTGGGCTTGAGGCACTAGAGTTGATGTTTAAGATGATGCCTGACGACGCTGGTATGGCATTTGTCATTGTACAACATCTCTCCCCGGATTTTAAAAGTCTGATGGATGAGCTAATGGCGCGTCACACCAAAATGCGCATTAACCGAGTTGTAGATGGGATGGTGGTGGAACCTAACTCTCTTTATCTGATTCCTCCGAAACAGGATATGGTCATTTCTGATGGAAAATTACTTTTAACAGAAAAAGATACGTCACAATCCTTATCATTGCCCATTGATCATTTCCTGCGTACATTGGCTCAGGACGTAGGTCGAAGAAGCATCGCTGTTATTTTATCCGGAACAGGCAGTGATGGTTCAAGAGGGATTCGTGATATTCATGAAGCAGGTGGACTGGTCGTCGCACAGTCTCCACAAACTTCTAAGTTTGACGGAATGCCTAAAAGCGCGATCGATACAGGAATTGTTGATGTTATTGTACCACCGGAAAAAATTTCTGATGTTCTGGAACGTTATATTAATCACCTGCATCAGACAGAATTGGACCAGCCACCACTTGATGAATCAAGCATTGAACATGTTTTTCGGCTGTTGCAGGAGCGTCACCGCATTGATTTCAATCATTACAAGCCTTCCACGATTGGACGTCGAATTGAACGTCGAATTCAATTAAATCACCATGGTAATATTGACGAATATGTCAATCGACTTGAAAAAGAACCGGGAGAGGTCGATCAACTCTATAAAGATTTATTAATAGGTGTCACTCGCTTCTTCCGTGATCGTGAAGCATTTAAAGTTTTAAAGACTGAGATTATTCCCCAGTTATTACCAGAGAGAAAAAAATTTGAGGAATTTCGGGCCTGGGTGGCGGGATGTGGGACCGGAGAAGAAGTTTATTCCATTGCAATTTTGATCAACGAATACTTGCGTGAAACAAATAGGAATATCAATGTCAAAATATTTGCTACCGATGTTCATCAAGCATCCATAGATGTAGCTCATCTGGGAATTTATCCCGAAACGAGTCTGGGAGAAATGGAACAATCCATACGAGATCGTCACTTTATAAAGACGGAAGATGGATATCAAATTTCTTCTGAGATCCGCAAAATGATTGTTTTCGCGCAGCACAACCTGGTTAAAGATGCACCCTTTACTCGTTTGGACATGATTTCATGCCGAAATTTGCTGATTTATCTTCGCACGATGGCCCAGAAAAAAGTATTGTCGTTATTTCACTTTGGATTAAAAACTGAAGGAATCCTTTTTCTCGGTTCGAGTGAAAGTCCGGGCGAGCTTGCTGAAGAGTTTGAAACACTTCATGAACGTTGGCGATTCTTCAAAAAGCGACGTGATATCAAACTTCCCGCCTATTTACGGGATCCCATTAATACCGAGCGAGAGCGATTAAACGCACCAGCTCGAATGGGATCAAGAAAGAAGTCGGATTCTTTTGGGAAAGATTTGATTGCAACCTATGACAATTTGCTAGAGCGATTTATGCCTACCAGTGTGCTGGTGAATGAACATTGGAATGTTCTTCAACTGTTTGCTGGAGCTGGAAAGTATCTGGTTCATAATGATGGTCGCTTATCAACTAATTTACTTGAAATGATCGATGATGATTTAAGGCTGGCATTGGCGGGAGGGCTACATCGAGTCTCTCAAAAGCGAAAGGCAATTCGATACAACAATGTACTTGCCAGAACATCAGAAGGAGAGACACAACTCAATATCCAAATTTCTTTAATGGAAGACGAGTCACCTAATCCTAATTATTTAGTCCAATTTGAAGAAATAGACGTGTCTCCTGAAGAAGAAAAGCAGGGATCCGACTATCTCGATGTTGAGGAAGTGACGAGAAACCGAATTTTGGATTTGGAACAGGAAGTTCGATATACCAAGGAAAACTTACAAGCCACGATTGAAGAGCTGGAAACCAGCAATGAAGAATTGCAGGCCACTAATGAAGAGATGGTTGCCTCAAATGAAGAGTTACAGAGTACTAATGAGGAGTTACATTCTGTCAATGAAGAGCTCTATACCGTCAATGCAGAATATCAAAATAAAATCGCAGAATTAACAGAACTGACCGATGATATGAATAACCTCCTGGTCAGCACTGAGGTTCACACGCTCTTTCTCGACGATACACTATCGATCCGAAAATTTACACCTAGGATGGCACAGGTGTTTAATTTTATTTCCACTGATGTAGGCAGAAAAATTAGTGCGTTCACTCACAATATTATTTGCGACGAATTAGTTTCTAAGATCCAGAATGTATTGGATAAAGGAGAAACTTATGAAGAGAAAGTGCTGAGCAAGCAAAACGTACATTTTTATATGCGAGTACTTCCCTACAAGTCGGCTGAGTATGTTCCCGGTGATGAAATACCGGGAATTGTACTGACCTTGATTGATATCAGTTCTCTTGTTGAAGCAGAAGAGTCCATTCAAAGAGAGCAGGAGCGTTTTTCGAGAGCCATTGCAGCTAACAGAGATGGTACCTGGGACTGGACCAACGTAGGAAATGATGAGATGTGGTGGTCCCCTAATTGTTACACTTTATTAGGTTACAAACCAGATGAGTTTCCTGCTTTGCATTCTGAGTGGCTGAATTTAATACATCCTGATGATCGTGAACGGGTACAGGAAACAAGTGTGCCAGGAAGCGATAGTTGTTATGTTGAATTGCATCGCGATTTTGAATATCGCATGTTGCACAAAACTGATGGGTACCGCTGGTTCCGGCATCGTGCGATTGTCGATCATGATGTTTCAGGTAAACCGGTACGCATGACGGGGTCCGTAGGCGATATCCATGACCGCAAGTGCGCAGAAATGCAAAAGGTGGAAGAAATATTGAAACGTGACAATTTCCTGGCAATGCTGTCACATGAACTGCGTAATCCGATGGGAGCAGTGCTAAATGCGATTAGCCTGATTCAAGATAAGACGTACCTGCAATCTCAAGCTTCAGGCGAGATAAATACAGACGCTCCTCAAATAATTGAGCGGCAGACAAGACACATGGCACGATTATTAGATGACTTGCTGGATATCGCCCGATTTGGACAAGGGAAAATTGAATTTCGACTGGAAGTCGTCGATGTGATCGCTCTCGCACAGGAAGTTCTTGAATCAGTCAACTATCAGATTGGTGAAAAATCGCAGACGTTACATATGATGATTTGTGATGGTCCCATTTATATCTATGCTGATCCGATTCGAATCAAACAGGCCCAAGTCAATTTACTCAACAACGCGTCGAAGTATACGCCTGAGGGTAACGATATCTGGTACAGTATTGATTATCATGATCATCAAGTCTGTATTACTGTGCAAGACAATGGTGACGGGATTCCAAGCGAACTCTTAGCAAGTATTTTCGAGCTATTTGTTCAATCTGATTCCACTTTAGCACGATCTGCTGGGGGTCTGGGAGTTGGTTTATCGCTTGCCCGAAGCATCGTGACGACCCATGGTGGCGATATTCAAGTTGAAAGTGATGGAGTCGGGAAGGGCAGTACCTTCAGAATCTTTTTACCGATGACGGATAAGACTCCCAAGACGTTGAAGCATGAACCAGATCTTAGCTTTGAAGGATGTAAGATACTTCTTGTTGAAGATAATTTTGACGCGCGAAATATGTTGGCGGAAACACTTCAGATAAAAGGATTTGAAGTATCGGTTGCCGGTGATGGACTGTCAGGGTTAGAACTTTATAAAGTGAAAAAGCCTGATGTTGCTGTGATTGATATTGGGCTTCCCAGAATGGATGGATACCAACTTGCCAGAGAAATTCGGAAACAAAACACTGAGTCACCTGCCGTATTAATTGCATTAACTGGTTATGGGCGCCAGTCTGATCAAGAAGCCGCTTTGGCAGCAGGATTTGACACACATCTTGTGAAACCAATAGATCCCGGCGAATTGATCATTCAGATTATCCAGCAAAGAGCAAGTATACATCCGAATCTTAGTGAAATGTAAGGTATCTAACTCATTTACAAGAAAATGATTGACAGGTGAAATATATTTCGTTAAAAATTTAGATCGCATTGATCGACACCAGCAGGCATGACTAAAACAGAGCAGGGATGCTTAGTGAATTAACATGATTGTTCTCGACTTCCATGGATGGAACATCGAAAGCCAGTTATTCCACGGAAGGAAATTCCCATGCTTATTCTCAGTCGTAAGCAGGACCAAAACGTCAGCTTCCCCGATCTTGGTATTACGGTAAAGATTCTTGGTGTGAGAGGCTCTACTGTAAGAGTCGGATTTGACGCTCCCGTCGAATTCAAGATTGTCCGAGGGGAATTACCCGAAGCGATACCTCATGACTCAAAAGAGCACCAGATTGTTCAAGTCCCTCCTGAACTGCGACACAAACTCCGAAATCAATTAAATTCTTTAAGTATTGCTACGCATCTTTATAAAGAACAAGTGGCAGCTGGCTTTCATAAGGAAGCTGAAAAAGTCTTTAAAAGACAAGTCGAGTTACTGGAAAGTATTCTCGAACAAAATCAGATTTCTTCTGAGGATGCCAAATATTTAGAAAAGAAGCCAAATAGCATCTTGTTAGTCGAGGATCAGGACAACGAGCGCGAAATGCTGGCAGGCTTACTCGAGATGCATGGCTATCAAGTTGCGACAAGTAAAGATGGTGCCGATGCCATTGAACATCTGGAGAATAACCCGCTACCTTCGATTATACTTTTCGATATGCGGATGCCTCGCTGTGATGGACCGACGGCAATCAGACATATCCGAAAGAACGAAGCTTATAATCAAGTGAAAATATTTGCAATAAGTGGAACAACCCCTGAGGATTGTTTCGCTCAATCAGAAAATGAAGGTGTCAATGCCTGGTTTATGAAGCCCTTGAATCCAGGAAAACTTATTGACGCGATGGCAGTTTCCTGTCGCACTTAATGGAGTCTCACTAAGGCACGAGTATTACTTGGAAGGATCGTTGCGGGGCGAAAAACGCTGTTCATGGATGGGAACAAAACCGCTCAAAAAGCAATACTGTGTGATTTAGAGAGCCATCAGTAAGCTGATGGCTCTCTTTTTTAATACGCCCCGTTCTGATTCTGACAAGTGTTAACTGATTCAAAAGATCAAAGAACAAAATCAGGTAGATTTCGGTTTGGTTTGTTCCAGCGAATTCTTGAGAGTAAGAGATCACCCTTATAGCCACCTCGGGGAAGCCACTCTCCGACAGTCACGCAAGACTCATTCGGGCTGAGATTCGTCACATCAAAGTTACCCATGATGGCGACCTGGTTGGGTTTATTGACTCCATCACCCACTAGAGGCAGGACAACTTGTTCTGTCTCCCGAATCAGACAGAGTTTTTTGGGATCAACGCGTGCGACCCACAGTGGAGAACGCCAACGGATAACATTTTTATTCGATTCATCTTTTCTCGTGTAGACCAGAAAGAGTTCATCGGAATGAGTGAGCCAGTGTTGTTGTGTCGTTGACATGCCAATTGGCTGGCCATCGTCCCAGACCCAGGCTGTTTTATTGTGGTAGTTCAAACCGTCCGGGCTGACGGCAACATATCCATGTCCATCCTCTGCGCGAATGGTCATGAAGAATTGATTCTGGAACCGTGTGATGGAAGGTTCGAGTAAGCCACGCCCGACATTATTTTTTAATGGAGGCCCCACTTCCAGGATTTTTAGTTCTGAACCATCAAACGAACAGCGAACTCCGGCCACCATGCGATGGTCTTTTTCAGGTCCAAATGTGAACGACATCATGATATCGCCGTTAGGCATCACAATACGTTGCCCACAATTATTGGTGTAGATAAATGAACCGCGTGGATCGTCCCATTCCAGAATTTTCCGTTCCGACCAGGTGCCATTTTTTTGTCGCACTGCATACACCGGATAACGTGCCAGTTGATCACCTCTTGCAAATCGAGGTCCGCGATAGAAGACGACATGTCCCAGGGAGAGAATTGTCTCTGTCTTTTGATGGTACTGCGGCGTCACATCACAGACCCCTGCCATCAATCCCGGGTGTCCTTGGACTGGATCACGTCCGAGTGCAAGAATTGGTTGGGGAATACTCCAGGTCATTCCTCGATCCTGGGATTCACTCCAGTGGACAGGGCCAAAATAATCTGAGCCTCCAATCTCCTGCAAGTTGGCAAAGAGTGTCGCTTTCCCGCTTTTACCTGGAATCAGGCAAGCGCGTGGGTGAAACCAGGTTGTTCCAGACCCATTACGATTGCGAAAGACCGTTTCTTTTGTAATCGATTTGATTAGTTTGGTGTTTTTCTTCTTACCGTAGGCAGCTTGTAATGCAGCCGTCCCGATGGGACTTACCATCGCTAATGCAGTGGAATGCATAAAACTACGACGGGAAATAAGTGAATGATGAGTCACGAATTTACGCTTTCTAATAGAGAAAATGTTTCATATGCATCAGGCGTAACGAAATCATAGACAACACTTTGTTACGATTACAAGATAAACTCTCACTTCTACTAATTATGCTAACGTCATCAGGAAACGAGGTACCTCGCTTCAAAGATACTTAATTCTGGGAATGATTCAACTTATTATAATCAGTTTAAAATATGAGTTGTTTTTACCAATTTCCAATAATAGATTCATGAATTACCGAATTGCGCAATTATGTGAAAAGCATATTTATCATCGAATCGGTCTTGATGTTTTCTAGACATATCGGTAGTCTTTGATGTATTGCTGGAGCTAAATGTCCATCTGATAAACTAGTGAGATGTAATCGATGCTGACAGTCAATGGTTATAAACAACGAGTTTGTTCTGGTCTGTCGCGGCGTGAAGCGTTGCAAGTGGGAGGCGCGGGGTTGTTTGGTCTCAGCCTGCCGGGTGTCCTGGCTGCTGAAGAAGCTGTTGGCACCTTTGGCAATGCAAAGGCGAAGTCTGTTATCTTTCTGTTTCTGTTTGGTGGTCCAAGTCAGCTTGAATCATTCGACATGAAGCCGGAAGCACCCAGCGCGATTCGTGGACCGTTTATGCCCATTCATTCTCGTACCCCGGGTTTACAAATCAGCGAGCATCTGAAGCGTACTGCGAACATTTCAGATAAAATCTGCGTGATTCGTACGATGACACATCCGCATAACGATCATAATGCTTGCCATTATATTCAGACCGGCCATAAATGGACCCGGTCTGCTGCAGATGGGGGGGATGTGAATGCCCGTTCGACCGATTGGCCCGCAATGGGAAGTGTCGTCGAATATCTTTCACGCAAAGCCCCGGATGCTCATGAGCGTAGTCTTCCCGATTATATTTATTTACCGAATAAGCTGGGGGCGCTGCAGGGGTTGGAGCGTACTGGACAACACGCAGGCTGGCTTGGCTCAGCCTACGACGCGTTTGCGACCAACATTCGCAAACGGAACTCTGCGGACAATCCTTATTTTCGCGACTGCAACGATGAAGAACTGGATTTCCGTATTCATGGTTTAGCAACGACGAAAGCACTTACGCTGGATCGTTTGAACAAGCGGAGCAGTTTGTTGAAACAGTTTGATCAGGCAAACAAATCATTCCACAATGATCAGGTTTATGATAATTACGATCGCATCCAGCAGCGTGCCCTTTCGCTGGTTACATCGAAAAAGATGCGATCGGCCTTCGATATTAAGCAGGAGTCGGCTGCGATGCGAGATCGTTATGGTCGGCATCTGTTTGGTCAATCGGCTTTAATGGGGCGTCGGATGGTAGAAGCAGGGGCGCGGTTTGTCACCGTCTGTTGGGATGCACCCGATGGTTTTAGCTGGGATTCGCATCGTAGTGCGCATTACCTGGAAAAGTATCTTTTACCCGGTTTTGATCAGACTTATACTGCATTGATTACCGATTTGGATGAACGTGGTTTACTCGATGAAACGCTAATCGTCACCATAGGTGAAATGGGCCGGACACCTAAAGGGACAAGTAGTTGGGGCCGCGGGCACTGGTCGCACTGTTTCCCCTGTTTGCTAGCCGGAGCAGGGATTCGTGGCGGTGTTCTTCATGGAACGTCCGATGCCCATGCCGCTTATCCAGTCGAAAATCCCGTCAGCCCCGAAGACCTTGCAAAAACAATCTATTGGTCACTTGGCATCGATCCCGATCTCTTTCTTACAGATCAGGAAGATCGTCCGATCCCCATCATCGAGAGTGGCAAACCGCTGAAACAGTTGTTTGGTTGATCTTCAAATTCTTGCGTCTAACTTGATGAGCTTAAGGCTTTCAAAACTTCTTTTACGTTGGATCGATTTCCATGAGTCTTGCTGATTTTGGCAAACTTCACTTTTCCATCTGTGCCAATGACAAAGGTTGAAGGATATGCTGTTTCGTTCTTTGCATCCCAACGCAGACCATAGGCATTCGTGAATATGTAATCGGGATCGAGCAGGAATTGGAAGTTAGCTGGAAGCTTAATGTTTCGGGTAAACTCGCTCGCGCGTGTGTTAAGATCTTTTGCAGTGCCGGGATAAACCATCACAACGGTTGCATTTGCCGATTTCAGTTTCGCAGCGCTCGTGATAAATTGACCCACCTGACGTGTGCAAAGAGGACATTGATATCCGGGGTAGCCTCGCAGCACAAGCAATACAACAGGGCCTTTTTTGAGTTCACCTGAGAGCTTGATCTGCTTGCCGTTTAAGTTGGACAGCGAGAAATCCTTGGCAGTTTTTCCCACAGCAGGCGGAGACGCATTTTCGACGCCAGCATACACATGGGTCTGGGATACATTTTGGGAGAACAAAATTAAAGACAGAGTTAATGTAGTTTTACTTACTATATTAAACAGTTTCATGAAATCGGTTCCTTAATTGTAAACGTTACGAGCTGCGAGATTTGTTGATGTGTGGAATTGAAATTAAACGAAAGTTCTCGTATTCAGCGCTATTCGTTGTATTCAGCTGCAAATGGTTCACGTATTATCTGATGTTGGTTAAAGAACCGCAATCAAAATTCTCTTGACTTGGTAAGATTATAGCTTCAACAAATATTCCAAAATGTGAGACACATCACAGAATCAGAAAATAAATCAGATAAGTAATCAACAGACTAAATGTTAACTCTATGAAACATCTTCGATGATATAACAATAAAATTTTCAACTGGCGAACATAAAGTTGGGAGAATCTGGTCTATTTATTGTTTTATGTAGATTTGATATGCTGATTTGAAAGTGATAGCTCGCTCTTGAAAATTAAATGGTTATTGAATGCCATGACATAACTGAGGTAATACCATGAGTCAATCAAACAGAGTTCGTTGGGGAGTCATTGGTCTAGGTTGGTTTGGTGAAGTTCATGCTGATAACCTTGCCGAAATTCCGGAGATTGAATTGGCGGCGCTCTGTACTCGACGGCCTGAACGGTTAAACGAAATCGGAGAACGGTTGGGAGTTAATCGGCTGTATACAGATTATCGCGAGCTTCTGGCAGATACTGAGATTGATGTAGTGAGTATTACGACGCATATCAATGACCATCGTGACATTGCCATCGATGCACTGCGCAGTGGAAAGCACGTCTTGTTGGAAAAGCCAATGGCACCAACGGTGGCTGACTGTGAACAGATTGTTGAAGTTGCCAATAACGCAAAGGGCTTCTTCATGGTGGGGCACATCTGCCGGTTTGATCCTCGGGTGACGATTGCCAAACAGGCCATTGACGAGGGGCGGATTGGTAAAATCATCTCAATGCATGCGCGACGTAACCTGTCGAAGGCAATTGGTCAGACAGTACTTGATGACATTTCGGCATTGATGGGCGATGGAATCCACGATGCAGATCTGATGCTCTGGTTCAGTCAGGCGAATGTATCGACCGTGTATGCACAAGAGGTACATCCAGGGCAGAACAAATTCCCTGACGGTGGCTGGTCTATTGCACGACTTGATAACGGTGCGGTTGCTGTGGTTGAATCGGTCTGGCATCTACCGGAATCAACGCCCTACGCCATTGATGCACGACTGGAGGTCATTGGTACGGAAGGAGCCCTGTATATCAACTGCGGTGAAGCAGGTCTAACAATCCACGACGCACAAGGCGTCAAAATGCCAGATACGATGTATTGGCCACGTCCGTTCGGTAATTACTTTGGTGTGCTGAAAGAAGAGCTGTGTTATTTCGCAAACTGTGTAAGAAATAACGAAGTGCCAAAGCGGATTACGCCTGCGGAATCGTGCGCTGCAGTTGCCTGGATGGAAGCGGCGACCGAGTCAGCGCAAACAGGGTCCGTGCTTCGCTTCTGAATTCAGTCTGTTTATGAAGTAGAGATTAAGATATATCCAGACTCTATTAAGATCATATCAAGTTTTTGACATCTGTTTCATCTGAACTTGTCAAGGTAGAAAATCCGAGTAGTTTGTGCGAGAGTTTAGCGTTTGATTCTCCCAATACCGTACTTCATTCTACCATAAATCGCCTTCTTAAAGCGGAGCGTACTCAGATGAAGATGTCTTACACCTCAAGAGAATTTCGGCCAGGATTCACCCTGATTGAACTGTTGGTTGTGATTGCAGTTATTGCGATCCTGATTGCTTTATTACTTCCCGCCGTCCAGCAGGCGCGTGAAGCAGCTCGTCGAAGTCAGTGCAAAAATAATTTGAAGCAACTTTGCCTGGCAATCCACAATTATCATGATAATTACCAGACGACGCCTTTGCATATGCACCGTGGTTCCGATGATTACGATGGTGCGGCTAACGGTGGATCAGGAAATTTGTCCTGGTATGTGGGCCTCTTGCCGTTTGTTGATCAAGGTAATATTTACGATCAAATCCCATTTGAAACCAGTGGACAAGGAGATTCCTGGAGTGGTATTGCCAACAATACTTCTATCCTGGGTGGTTTGGCAAGAATTCAGATTCCGCTTTTTAAATGTCCCAGTGAATCGGTCGTAAACACGGTTGTTTCAACTGCCAACTTTAACTACGTTGCGAACGCGGGGCGTCCGCGTAACTTACTGTTTCCCGGGCAACCTTCTACCGGTGGCGCTGCACCACCCGCCTCTAAAGGTATTATTTCGATGTCAAGAATGAACGAGGGAGGGCCGTACAGTTCTAATTGGCGTTCCACTACCAATGCCAGTTTCGGATTCCGAGAAATCAAGGACGGACTTTCAAACACTGCTGCCCTTTCAGAATCACTAGTGAATGACGGAAGTGGAAATCATCCTGATCGCCGCCGTAATCTCTATTACACAAATTCCGCCATGATTGAACAGTACGATGCGTATATTGATCAAGTCGTAGCAGATGGACTGTCCGGTTTTATCAACTGGTCATCCTGGAGCCAGTACAAAGGGCATTCCTGGCTTTATACTGACTCCTGGCAGAAACACGTTTATACACACGTTTTTCCTCCCAATACGATTTCGATTCCCGCCTACTCCAGCGATACATTTCGCTGTCATGAGGGCGATTCTGGTATTACTCCTTCCAGCGGCCATACAGGCGGAGTCCATGTCGCGATGATGGATGGGGCCGTTCGATTCATTTCCAACTCCATCGATTTGAATACATGGTGGGCATTGGGAACAAAGCGATCGAATGAAGTGATTGGAGAGTTTTAATTTCTCATCTACGAATGCATTCTTAAGAAAGAAGCTCATCGACGGACGATGAGCGTTCGAATTGACTTGGGGCCAAATAATGTCCAATCCAATAATGCGTTTATCCCAAATTATAAGTGCTGTTTTATTTTACTCAATTTTATCCGGCTGTGCAGGCGAAGAAGACCCTATTGAGGCACGCCTGAAAGAAGTTGGATATACTCCCGACAAAATTGTAAGTGAACTAGAGCTAAGAATTACCAATCTGAAAAAGATGCCTGCTCGTGAAAAACGATCACAAGAAGGGGCAAAAAAGGACGGTACACGCAATGATGGTCCGGGCGGGAATCCATTCACATTTGAGTCGATCATTGACGATATCAAACATAAAATAAACCAGTTACAGGAGCGTTCGGGCGACGATGTGAATGTGCTTGATCAAGTTAAACAGAAAATTGAGGAGGGAAAGCTGGACTCTGATACACGTCAACGTGTTCTGTCAGCGCTACAGTAGTAAAGAGAGTCTACTCTGTAGCTCAACTCATAACATACAAGTATTCTGGAAGACTGCAGAACAGGCAATGCCCGCCGAGTAGGCAATCGATGGCATCCGTGCAGAGATGCCACAAAAGTCCGACTGCGACAGCGCGCCATTTCCAGGAGGGTATCGCCAGTAAACCCAGATAAACCATTCCCGCCCAGACTGTGTGGAGTGGATGAAATCCAATACTGCAACGGTTTGGATCAAAAATGGGGTCAGCTAAAAGATGATCCACGTCAATGAGCATCGTGGCCAGCATGATGAGCCCGGCTTTCCACCAGTTCTCTTTCCAGAACAGTTTCGCAATCACGAATGGTACCAGCAGGTGGCATGAATAGTGGATGATATGCCTGATGAGATCAGGTACATTTTCCATATAAACCGCACTTCTGTTTATGGTTTTACATTATGAGTTTCAGTTTTACTTACGTTGGTAAACCGTAAGGACTGCGATAGGTTTTGTCTAGCATTCCGTTGGCTTCGTCACAGTCAATGAATTGTTCTTTTACGGGATCAAAATCAAGACGCCCGCGGGTACGGTATGTGATCTCGCCCAAATGTACCAAAGCGCAACTGCGATGCGCGGTTTGAGGGTTGGCTTTTGTGGGCTTGCGAGTTCGTACTGCATTCAGGAATTCCGACATGTGTTCGGCATAACCGCGTTGTCCTCTCAGAGCTTTTCCTTCGGTGGGACCTTTTTTGTTCTTGGACCCCAGGAATACACTGAACGCACCTCGCCGTGAGAAGATCATATGACCCTCTGTGCCATAAAATACGTTACCGTTGTCAAAGCCGTGCAAACCATAGGATGTGAAGGGGTAATTTTCGTAAATCAGTAGTCGACCATCAGGGTACTCATAGGTAACATTCATGTTATCAGGGTATTCGCTGGCGTGACCGTGTAACATCATACGGCTGCCACGGGCGGTAATTTGCCCGGGCAGGGTTTCAACCCCCAGTCCCCAGGCTGCCATATCAAGATCATGGATTCCGTCATCCCCTATTTCACCATTGGCATAATCACGGAACATGCGCCAGGAGCCATGAAAACGATGTTGATTAAACGCACGCTTCGGTGCCGGTCCGAGCCAGCGGTCATAATCAACACCCTGGGGAGGAGTACTATCGGGAACGGGTTTGACAACGCTTCTTGATTCCGCGGTCCAGGCACGGGCGATTTTGACTTCGCCGATGATTCCCTGTTTTAATAGTTTTTCAGCCTTTTGTGTCACAGGACTGTTGCGCATTTGGCTTCCCTGTTGCACAACGCGTTGATACTTCTTAGCTGCCTCTATTATTTGGTGCCCTTCGTTATAAACGTGTGAAATTGGTTTCTCAATGTAAACGTCCTTGCCTTCCATCATGGCAGCGATTGTCATCGGAGCGTGCCAGTGATGAGGTGTGGCGATAATAACTGCATCTACATTTTTATCTGTGATGACATCTTGAAACTGAGCGGTGTGTTTAGCTGCCTTCGCTTGAAAGCCGTTCAAGTACTTTGCCGTACGTTCGATTTGACGTGGATCGACATCACACAGATACGAAATGGAGACCGGCTCTTTGCGTGCGACGAGCCCTTTGACATGATGTCCCATAATTGAGCCACATCCGATAATTCCCACGTTTAGTTTTTCCGGGACCTCAGCACCAAATGTGTGGACTCCACCTAAAGCTGATGTTGCAGCCGTGATTGCTGCAACTTTGGTTGAATTCTGTAGAAACCTTCGTCGTGTCTGTTTGTGATTCATGGCTTGTACCCTTTTACTCTGTTTCTTCACGATTTGTTAATAAAATATTTATGAAAATATTAGAGAGCCCAATCTGTGTTAACTTCAAGTTAGCAATCAGTTAAATGTCATTGTACTGAGCACATCGACATTGAAGTGTAAACAGTCAATGGATAACGTAACCGCGTCATTATTAAACATTACTTTTATACCATAGTTTAAGTAGTGTTTCAGTATTTACCCTGATTTGCGGACTTTTCTATCCACATTTTTCAAAATAAGGAATTCACGATGCGAACTCATTCGTCTTGCCGAACTGTTCCCGGGCTTCATCGTCGTTTTGCATTCACTTTAATCGAATTGTTGGTCGTGATTGCCATCATTGCGATCTTGATTGCTCTATTACTTCCTGCAGTCCAGCAGGCACGTGAAGCAGCCCGACGTTCTTCTTGTAAAAATAATTTGAAACAACTCGTCCTGGCATTACACAACTATCACTCGACCTATTCGGTGTTTCCTCCTGGGAGCGTAAACGGACGAGGCGATAATCCAAATGGCGCTCATGGGTCTGGAACAGCTGCCATTGGTGGTTCATGGATTTTGATGTTGCTGGCAGACCTTGAGCAGTCGGCTATGTTTGATGATTTCATGACGATTGCGAATGAACGACCGGAAGTTCTCGATTGGCTGGGAAATGGAACGTATACCTCTCAAGGAATGGACGTCGGCAGCAAACAAATCAACTCAATGCTTTGTCCCTCACATCCTAAAAATAAAGAACAGTTTGCCAATGGAACTGGATTGGAACATTTAGCCCGCGGTAATTATGCAGCCAACTACGGCAAAGCAGGCTATGGCCGGATTCATACAAACAATGGGAGTGTCGGGGGCGTCTTTGGCAATAACTCCAGCATTGGTATGCGAGATATTATTGATGGCACTTCAAACACGCTGGCATTGAGTGAGCTTAAATTCCGTTTGCAAGATTCTACTGGACCATCCAGTCAGGATACGCGTGGTACCTGGGCGTATGGAGTCATGGGAGGTAACGTTTTCAGCACTCAGACTGGACCAAACAGCTCTACTCCCGATGGTATTTGGGGCTGCCGCAGTTTCCCCGCTGAAGACATGCAATGTGTCCAGATTGGTTCGCCTTATACCGAGATGTATTCGGCGGCACGCAGTTATCACATTGGTGGCGTTCAAGGGGCGATGGCAGATGGCTCAGTACGTTTTTTCTCTGAGAACATCGACTTAACACTCTGGCAAGCCCTGGGTACACGAGGTGGTCGCGAAGTGGTGGAAGGTTTCTGATCGGAACCATTAGCATCTCGTATTCGATTCACTCAGTTTCTATTCATTTTGAATTCGACTTGTAATGTTCCTTACAAAGGGTACGTTGCGTCGAGGTCTTTTAGTTCGAAGAAGCACAATGATTTCATTTAAACGACGAACTTACGCTCTCTGTTTTTTTCTGAACTTGTCAGTCATGATGACCGGCTGCGGTGGTGATGATAGCTTACCTGTTTATCCCACTGGTGGTGTTGTTCTCTATGATGACAAGCCCATGGTGGGAGGTGGGGCTATTTCATTTACTCCCATCTCAGCACAAAAAGGTAAGATGGCTGGTGGAATTATCAAAGAGGATGGCTCATTTGTGATGTCAACTTATGATGAGGGAGATGGTTCAATTGCTGGGGAATTCCGAGTCGTCGTTTATCAAACAACGGTGCAAGAGCCAGAAACTGTAGCAGAAGATAGTGACGGAACTGAAACAGGGAAAAACTTTGAGCCAGCTCCCTCTGAGCCAATTCAAACTGTGGACAAGAAGGATCGTATTCCAACTCTCTATTCGGATGCTGTGAAATCACCAATCACAGTCAAGATCGAGCCAAACGGTCAAAATGAGTCGTTAAGTATTGAGCTGAACCCCATATAATCTTTTTGATTCCACGAAAATTAAGGAAAAACTGTCTTAGTTTTTAGTACTTATTGTATCTCAAGTGGTGGAAAAAGTATCGCTGTAAGAAGGAGATTAAGCGGATTCGAGAACTCTGGAATCATCCGATTCAATTCCGTTTGATTCAGAAATCCATCTCTGGTATCATATCAACATCCTTTTATGTTGATTAATGGGCTTTGCGATTCTTTGTTTCCAGGGAAGAGATTTCATGCTGACGATTCTTGGTAAACCGACTGCGAAGAACGGTTCATTTTGTGATGGTGTTTCTCGCCGCAGCTTCTTGAAAATCGGAGGCATGGCCCTTGGTGGGATTTCACTACCGGGTGTGCTCAAGGCCGAAACCGAGAGCCGAACTGGCAGCAATCACAAAGCGATTATCAATATTTATATGCCCGGTGGTCCATCACACATTGATTTGTGGGACCCTAAGCCGGATGCGCCTATAGAAATACGTGGCGAGTTCAACCCGATTCAAACGAATGTACCCGGAATTCAAATCTGTGAACTGTTCCCGCGAATGGCTGCCATGATGGACAAGTTCATTCCCGTGCGTTCTATCTCTGATGCCGACGGCAGGCACGATGCCTATCAATGTATGACAGGCAGGCGTTTCAATAGTCGCAAGCCACCCGGAGGCTGGCCGGCAGCGGGAGCCTTTGTCTCGAATCTACAAGGTCCAGTCAATGCAGCCGTCCCGTCGAACGTGGCTTTGATGTATAAAACGGGTAACGGCACTTGGGGCCAACCTGGTACGGGTGGCTTTCTGGGAGTTCAACATTCGCCGTTCAATCTGGTAGGGCGTAAAGCGCGTAGTTCACCTGAGAATATGATTCTGCAGGGGATCACACTCGAACGTTTACAAGACCGGGTTCAGTTACAGCGCGCGTTTGATACGTTTCGTCGAGACGCCGACACTTCGGGCTTGATGGAAAGTATGGATGTATATGGTCAACAGGCGATGAATATTTTGACTACCTCGAAACTGGCCGATGCATTGGATCTATCGAAAGAAGATCCAAAAATTCTTGCTCGTTACGGTAAAAGTGATGAAACATTTCAACGCGATGGTGCGCCCCGGATGATCGAAAATTTCTGTCTGGCGCGGCGACTGGTCGAAGCGGGAGCCCGGTTTGTTTCTTTGAACTACAGCCGTTGGGACTGGCACGGTCCCGATGGTATGAACTTTCCCAAGTCTCGAGAAGAATTTCCACTACTCGACCAGGGTCTCTCTGCTTTGGTAACTGATCTTCACGAACGCGGACTCGACAAAGATGTTTCGGTAGTGGTTTGGGGTGAGTTCGGACGCACGCCGAAGATCAATCGAAATAACAGCCGCGACCATTGGCCGAAAGTCTCTTGTGCGATGCTCGCTGGTGGCGGTATGCAGACCGGTCAGGTGATCGGCAAAACCAACCGCAACGGCGAATATGCGATTGATCGCCCCGTCAAATTCCAGGAAGTCTTTGCCACGCTATACCGCAATGTCGGCTTGGACCTCAACGGTACCCGCATCTTCGATACCAGTGGCACACCACAGTATCTGGTCGACCAGGGGATCGAACCGATGCGCGAACTAATTTGATTAACATATCAAGTGTATTTGGTGTTGTCTGGAATGCAGAGTAGAGTAAAAAGCCCAGACCTAAGACTATTAAACCTTTATTGCTTTCCTGTGCATGTTCTTCGTGATATTGTTTACAATGTCACTTCACAAGCGTTAAACTATTACACGCTAGACGCGGGCATAACAATTCATCTTCGGTGAGGAATCGCTATGCGCAAGACTTATCAATTGCCTGGTATCGTGTTGTCTTTAGTCGTGTTTTCGGTATCAGCGAGTGCTGAAGACACTGTGCTCTTTAACGGGAAAGACCTTGATGGTTGGTCTTATCATCGCCAGGGCGATAAACCAGCAGTGGAGTTGAGTGATGCCTGGGTGGTCCAGAACGGATTACTGGTTTGTACTGGCGCTTCTAAAAGTTTCTTGATGCACAAGGGGCAGTTCGAAGACTACGTACTCACACTTGAATGGCGGGCGAAACGTGTGAAGAATGGAGTCACCGTTGGGGCCGCAAGTTCGGTTTACATTCATACGATCGATGAACCAGGTGCTTTTTCGGCTCCGAAATCGGTCGAAGTATCAATCAACAATGATATCGGTGCGGTTTATTTTCGTGATGTGAAACCTTCTACAGACCCAAAGAAGTGGGCCTTCCGGGCGCCCAAGCTTCCCAAGAAAGTGGAAAAGGACTTGGGCGAATGGAACCGTTTGAAGTTGATCAGCCGTGGGAAACGACTCACGGTTATTATCAATGATGTGGTAGTGAATCAGATTGACGGTCTGAACCGGACCAAGGGGGCGTTTGCTATCAAATCTGTCCCCGGATTTTTTAAGGCGCCTACTTATTACCGGAATATTCGAGTACAGCCGGTTTCCGATGCCCATTTGAACGACGAGAAGAAGGCAACACAACAGTTGGCTCAATTCAAAGCGGAAATTGCCAAAAAAGAGGCCGCTGAAAGAGCAATGCGTAGCGAAGCAGAACGAAAGAAGCGGATGAAACAAAAGGCACTTGCCAAAGGCTGGGTGGACGTTGACATCGCTCAGGAAATTGATTTCAAGGCTGATGCATTTCGCTTACCGTTCCCAGCCGATGCACAAAAACTGGAATTTGATGCCAAGTTCAAGGACATCAGCTTTACCAGTCCTTCTACGCTCGCGAAGCTAACGAGGTTCTATCAAATCGAAATGGCTAAGCGCGGTTGGAAAGTCGCTGAGAAAGAAATAGAGGAAGATTCGATTGATGTGACCTTTAAAAATGGCAAAGCAGAAGTTGAGTTGAGCCTGAATGAACGATCGAAGGGAATCAAAGTCGACATGGATTGCAAAGGACTTTCGTTTGAAGGCTCAAATGACCCTGCGGCCCTTGCTGCTCTGGGTATTGCGCAACCAAAAGGGCATCTTTTTCTGCAGAAAGAAATTCAACTTCCTGAGAATATTCAGTCTCTGAAGTACGATGGTGACGATCGTTGTACGTTTAAGTCGAGCTTCGAACTGCAGAAAGCGTTTGACTATTTTAGCCAGCAGCTGCGCGATAAAGGCTATCGCGAAACGCGACGCCCTATCGTCAGCAGTAAACGACTCTATACCGAGTTCGCCAAAGATGGTATTGAGATCAGCGTCAATGTTTTCACCGACGTGGTCGGCTCCAGGATCATTCTTGAATATGATGAGTAACGCTGAAAAGTACGAATCCGAAAATATAATCACTTTACTACAAAATACAAAAAGTCATTTTTCGGTTCAGGATATTTTTATTAATTCTCGTCAAAGCTTCGACCTTAGGGGAAGAAGTCAATATTCCCGTGACCGGTTATAAAGATATTTGCTGGCGAAATGCCGTTTGCCGTGGCAAGTTCGGTGATGTTGCCTGCACCCGTCACGTTTATTCTAGTAACTAAACCTGTATGTAACCTGATACTACCAGTACCGGCTGGATTACCTAGTACGTTGCCCAAAACTTCGATAGTCACCATCTGGAATCCGTGATTTGCTTCAGCAAGGATGCTTACGTCATTGGGGGCAATAATTTCAGATCCCAAAACAGTTAGGTTGGCATTATCTGACGCTTGGATACCAATTCCTGTATCAGAGAAGACGGTACTGGAATCTGTAATCCTTATACGACTTTCACCCTGCGACACGATGGCGTTGGTATTGAGCCCGTTGGCGGTGATGTTACTGCCTTGACCGATATCTACTTCGGAGTTATGAAAATGAAAGATGCCAAAGCCACCATTTCCATTGGTGGTAATACTACTGTTAGAAATTTCTAGATAAGTATCGTCCCGTGACAAGATACCGTATGCATTCTCTCCATGGGTGATGATACTAGTACCGGCATCAAAAAACGAAGAGAGAAACACACGGGATGAGTTCAGCGCATAGATGCCAATTGCATCTTCGCCACTAGTGGTAATATTACTGCCGTTAAAAACCGATACTCTGGATGAGTTCAGCGCATAAATACCATATGCGGTGTTTCCGTGGGTGGTGATACTACTACCATTATCGACCGTCACTTCAGAGGTGTCTTGCGTATAGATACCATATGCAGTATTTCCATGAGTTGTGATACTACTGCTGTGATTGATTGTCGCCTGGGATGAGCCGATCAACGAGATGCCGAATGCGTTGTCTCCATTGGTGGTAATGTTACTACCATGCTCGACCTTTACGACAGTACCTTGCGTATAAATGCCGTCTGAACCGTCTCCATTGGTGGTGATGTTACTATTATTGTCAACGGTAATTGTGGATGAGTCATGTGCATAGATGCCAAATGCATCGAGTCCGTTGGTGGTGATGTTACTGTTATTGGTAAGCGTCGCTTTCGAGGAGTTCAGCGTATAGATGCCGTATGCGGAGTGCCCATGCGTGGTGATACTACCACCATTATCAACTGTCGCTTGGGATGAATCTACAGTATGGATACCGTATGCATTGAGCCCGTTAGTGGTGATGCTACTGCCATGATCGACCATCACAGCAGAAGTATCCTGGGTAAAGATACCATATGCGGTGTCTCCATGAGTGGTAATCGTACTACTGTTGTCAACCGTTGCCCGGGATGTGTTTTGTACAAGAATGCCGTATGCATCTTTTCCGTTAGTGGTGATCTTACTGTCGTGATCGACGGTCACAACAGAAGTGCCCTGCAGGTGGATGCCAGCTACATTATCTGCTGTGGTGCTGATCATCACATTGTCGATCACTGAGCTTGCGACGTTATTTCCTAAGATGCCAGCTCCCGTAGTTGGGTCGATGATTGACAGGTTCGAGACAAGAGTATTATTTGCGAGTTCAATCGCGTTATTTGTTGAGTTTTTAATGATGGGAATCATACCACCTAAGCCATTACCCGCCGGCAGGGCCACAGATCCCAGTTGCAAGGTGTTGACCTTGCTTGCGAAGTTACCACCTTCACCGAACAGACGCTGACCATCCTGAAGCTGCAACGTTCCTTCTCCAGAAAAAGTGCTACCGGAATAAAGATAAACATTGTCACCGGTTTGGGAATTCGCGAAAATATCACCCAGGATGTTGAGCGGGTTTTCATAGGTGCCATCGCCGCCATGGGGGGCTGCGCTATTGACATGTACAACCCGTAAGGCACTTCCGTCCGGATTGATGAGCGTGACATGACCTTGCACCGGTGGGGGGCCGATGATGCCTTGTGCGACAGTGATCGCGGACTTTCGATATACGGGGTCGTTCATTAAAGCATAGGATGAGCGGCGAAACGCTGGTCGATCTCTTTTCAGAATATCGGTGTAAAGTGTCGCTCCAAAAGTGATTTGCGTTTTGAAGAAACGATCATGCTGAATTCCCAGATTGAGAACGACACTATTGGAAAAATTTGTGTTCAACCGTCCTGAAATACCAGGGGCATCTGTGAGGCCGGGGTTATCGTAATAATAGGCGCCGAGATAACCACTGATAGTGGTCCCGTCGATGAGATCTTCAGCAAGTTCTCCACCAACCTCGCAGTCGAAGCCTCGCAATGATTGTTCAATCTGTGACTTTTGACCAATCAAGGTATCAAAGAGCAGGGAATTGTTTTCAAACAGCAGTGTTCCTGTTCCGCTGCCTCCCAAACCAGTTGAAAGAATCGTACGATCCCGGCCTACAGGAACATAAAAGTTATTACGGAACTGCAGACGCTCGAACATCAGCTCCCAACCAAAACCGACCTGACGGTATGTGGAGAAAGCAGTCCGGCGTTGATCGGTGAAGACATTGATTCCCCAAAAACCATCGAGCCCAAGTTGTCCGCGGAGTCCGGTTCCCAGGTTAAAGCCAAATTCAGAATTATGATCGACCAGCAATCGTGTGTCGAAAAAGAGCAGCAGGTCTTCATCACCAAAAGGGATAAAGGCACGGAAGTCAGAAAAATTTTCATCCACGCCGTTCTCTGGAGTTTGTGTGTGGTGTCCGAAGCGTGGGGTAAAATCTTGCGCAAAAGCTGTGGATGTTCCATGGAGCGCAAGTAGAATCAACAGACCTGAACCGATCAGAATTCGAGATCTCGATTGTTGTGAGTTCCGTCTCATGCTGATCTTCTATGACTGAATAAACCGACAAATAACTCCATTTTTGTGTTGATATGTATATAGATTTTCGACGGAGGAGAATTCCTTTCTGTGACTAAAGGAGATATCGGATTTTATTTTGATATGAATCTTGACGCATACTCCTGCTATACAGGTTATAGAGCCTGATTATACCGATTACTCAGAAAGATCTGAAAAAAGTATCTGGTGCTTTTACTCTGTCAATTTCGATTGATCCGCCAGGATCTTTTTGAGGTAGGCCGGATAATTTACTTTGGCAGAGCCTTATGTCAGGCTATCACCGAAACAGATGACTTTCTTAATATTCAGATTTTCCATGAGCAGCTTTTGTGCAATCAGTTTTGCCAGAAGTTGATAACCTTGTGGAGTCAGATGGACGCCATCTTTCAGACCACTATTGGCAACATTGCGAATGACGCTGGTTTTCTGTTGATCCGCGATCTTGTTTTGTATGAGATACTGATGAAAATCGAGCAAAGGGATCTTTCGCTTTTGGGAGATGTCTAGCAGAATGGAGCGTACTTCCTGCATTCGTTCAACGGGCGATTGATCAGAAAAATTTTCAGGATCATGTCTGCTGAACAGCAATTCTGGAATACATGGGGGTGGGGTCATCAGTAATACTTTCGCGCCACTGGCCTCGATTCGATCAATCAGAGTATTCACATTCTGTTTGTAGGCCTTTGCTTCGACAAAGCCGCCGGAATTGAGCCGGTCATTGGTGCCCACCATCAGCACAACAACTGTGGGATGATGCGCAAGCACATCTCGATTGAGACGTTTCAGCAGTTGGGAACTACGATTGCCTCCGACACCCGCATTAATTACTTCAGCGGCACTCGCATTTTGCAGCAACGCGAAGACACAGACTGTTAAGTAAATGGAAAAGATTTTGTGCATGCTATTTCTGCTCAGTAGACCTGTTCGAGTATCAGGAGAGATCTGCAGAAAAACTTAGCCTGATCATGATTTTATAGTGAGTGTTCATGGTACAGAATACCGTATGAAAGAGGCAAGCAAGACTTCAAAGATAATAAATTGTTCATAACGAGAGAATAATCTTGGTTGCATTGACTACGCGGGTGTCACACAATGGATGTGAGCCTGACCAACAAGTTAGGCCGAATGACTGAGTAGTTTTAATACAAGCTTTGGAGACATCGTCAATGTACGGAAAACTTATTGGTTTCATCCTGACCAGTTTAGTAATATTTAACCTGGAAACGGTTTCTCACTCTGCGGAAGCGCATGATGATCGTTGTGTGGTCCTAGTGAGTGTGGACGGACTGGCAAATTTTTATCTGGATGATCCTCTGGCAGATATGCCGACGTTAAAAAAACTGGCAAAAAATGGTGCACGCGCTGACGGGATCGTTTGCTCGTTTCCTACGGTTACCTGGCCCAATCATACCACACTGGTTACCGGCACAACGCCTGCTAAACATGGAGTCATTGGGAATAACTATCTGGACCGCAAAAGTGCCTCTCCAGTGCCGTTCATTCCCGATCCCCTGTTCGACAAGGATCAGATTGTCAAGGTGCCTACCATATATGATGTCGCACATCGGGCAGGGTTGGTGACTGCAGGAATTATTTGGCCCGCGAGCCGCAACGCCCGCACGCTCGATTGGACCGTGCCGGACATGTTTGGCAAAGAGGCCTGGCCGAAGTATGGAACGAAAGTCTGGCTGGACGAATTGCGGGAAGCCGGTTTGCCCGTTGATCTGCATGGTGCATGGACGCGTGAGAGCGGCGGGGGTGTGAAACGGGATTGGCTGTATACCCGCATGGCTCGGCATCTGTTCCAAAATCATCCGCCCAATTTGTTGTTGATTCACCTCGTCGAGGTCGATCATGTTGAGCACAAACATGGTCCCAGGAGCCCTGAGGCCTACTGGTCGGCCAGCTATGCCGATGATCGTCTGCGAGACCTTGTGGAAGCGGTGAAACTCTCTCCCTACGGTGAAAAGACGACTTTTGTGATTGCCAGCGATCATGGTTTCTATCCGATTACGAAAGATATCCGACCGAATGTGCTGCTTAAAAAGGAAGGCTTGTTGTCCAAAGAGAAAAAACAGGCCTATTGTCTGGCACAAGGGGGGGCCTGCATGGTCTATGTTCTGGATGACGCAAATCGCGCGGAAACCATCAAGAGTCTGAAGAAAAAACTTGAAACGGTAGAGGGAGTTCAGTCAGTACTCGGTGCCGATGAATATACGAAGCTCGGTCAGCCCACACCAGAACAAGATTCCCATGCACCGGACTTGTGGCTGGCGGCGAAATCAGGTTATTCGTTCTCGAACAGTCAGTCAGGCGATGAAGTAGTGGCCCCGCGTAAGACCAAAGGAGGGACGCACGGTTATCTTCCCGATGACCCGGACATGCTCGGAACACTGGTCATCTCAGGTTACGGTATTAAGCCAGGCACCAAACTTGGCAAGGTCCAGAGTCTTGATGTGGCTCCCACCATCGCAAAGCTGTTGGGGGTGAAACTGCCTACTGCTGAAGGAAAACCGCTGACTAAGGCGTTGCAGGAAGACTGAATGACGATGGCCTCATCGGAATCAATGAGTGAGGCTTTTTTACCTTCTTCTTGAGCGGAATGGCGCTAGCCACCGGTCAAAAAGCAAGAGTCATAATACCGGCGGCTAGCGCCGTACCGCTCAGCTCGGTGTGCAGAAATCAATAAAGGACTATTTTCCTTAATCATGCCGTGACTAGCGTCCCTTTCGTTTTTAGATTTCCTTTTTTCTCTCATATTGCTGTTGACGACAGTTGTCGTTTGTGTATACTGACGACACATGTCGTTTAACTGGTCATGCTCAGGGAGTTCACAAAATGACGAATGCCGAGGGGACATTAACAGCGGCGCAATACCAGATTCTCGAAGTGATTTGGAACGGACCGAAGGTTGGAATGACGGTGACGGAGATCTGGGAGAAAATATGCGAGCAAAGAGAAGTGACACGGACGACTGTCTTGAATCAAGTCGATCGTCTAGAGAAACGTGGCTGGTTGCAGCGAAAGAAACATGACGATGGTTTTCGCTACGTGGCGACACAGAGTCGAGAACAGGCTTCTCGTGAAATTGCTGAAGAGTTTGTCGATTCGTATTTTGCAGGTTCTGCCAGTGATTTGCTGATGAGCTTGCTGGGGACTAAGAAGCTCAAGCCTGCTGAGATTACACGCTTACGTGAAATACTCAATTCGAAGTCATCAAACCGCAAGACGAAGAAGTAGGAGTTCCTCAATGCCATTCTTGCCATTTTCTACTCAGGTCGAATTGCTGATTTTTAATGTTGTTCTGGCTTCGATTATTTTAAGCGTCGTGGCTGTATTAGTCGGATTATGGGCTCGTCGATGGACGTTACCGACGCGGCATGGATTATTTTGTATCGCCCTCGTATTGATTTTGGTCAGTCCATTGGCGATCTGGGTTTCTTCCGGTCAAGGGTTTGGTGTTGTGCCGATTGCCATTGGCTCATTAGAGCGTGTGGATTTACCTGCTTTAGAATCGTCTCTAACAACTGATAATTTTGTTGACCATGTTCCCTGGTCGGTTATATCACCCAATTTGACCACAACAAAAACACACGACACAGGTGACGATCAAAGTAGGATTGAAAGCTCCTCTACTGCCGAACCAAAGCAGGAAACAGCGGAGATTGCCGCTGATACCATGCCGAAGGATTTAGCGGTAGCTGAGTCACCAGGAACATCCAAATCAAATCAAAGATTTTCAAGTTTCGAAGTCATTCGAAATATTGGTCGCGTGCTTGCGTTAGTTTGGGCAGCCGTTGCTTTTTGGCTTCTGGTGAAGTTCGTTCGTGGATTGTTTGTTATTTGGCAACTGAGACGCTCACTACAGCCGATAACCGATGTACGCATCATGAACGCAATGCATCAAGTCTATCCTAATAAGGAGGGAACTAAAACAGCAACTGTTTTTGAATCGCCAATAGCACCTGCTCCCTTGACTCTGGGTCTCTGGCGATCAGTGATTGTTATGCCGGAAGGGTTGGCTGAGTCACTGAATGATGAAGAACTTGCCTGTGTTCTGGCTCATGAGGTGGCACACGTTACGCGCCACGATACGTCAATCGCAATTCTTCAACAGTTGGCTGGTATCGGGTTTTGGTGGAATCCTTTGCTGCGACACATCAATCAGCAGATTAGCCGTTTGCGCGAACGTATCTGTGACGATCACGTGGTTAAACAATTGGGCGATGGGCTACCGCTGGCCGAAGCAATTGTGAAAGTTGCTGAATGGTCTGTTACCCAAAATCTTCCTATTCCATTGACCACGACCTTACTTGATGATGCGGGTGACATAGAACAGCGCATCACACGACTGATGAAATCAGATCGAACATTTTCTATCAAGTTAAGCGTCAAATCAGCGGTGCTCATTGGTCTGATCGGAATCATTCTCGCTGCGATACCACTGGTACCAGTTGTACGCGCTGAAGTCATCAGTCCAACAACAGATTCTCCCACAGCGGTTGTTAACGATAGAGTACCTGCGGCTGACACGGTTGCAGTTCCACAAGTCAAAACCAAAATCGAACCGAAGATCAAAGTTGACATCGATCAGAAGAATCGTAAGTTAGACAATGCCAAGTCAGCGGTCATAGTCAAGCAAAAAAATACCATTATCGGCCGTATCGTGGATCAAAATAAACAGGGAATCGACGGTGCCAAGGTCGCTTTGGTCGCCTATTCCGATTTTCAAAAACGAGATCAAGGACGTGTCATCGCTTCGGGGGTCGCAGATTCGCTGGGGAATTACTCACTCAAAATTCCAGCTGAGGAGATGAAGAAACGCGAATTCGGTGCAGTCTGGGCCAAGGCCGATGGATATGTGGCTGCTCGTAGCAATTGGTCTACGGTGATTACTTCCTTATCTAAAAGAAAACGATCTGAGTTGTCGCTGGCAGCAACGACAGGAACTTGGATAAGTGTGCTCGACTCAAAAGGGACTCCGTTAACAGGTGTACGTGTCATTCCGCGAAGTATTGGTGTTCCGAGAGGAGTAGGATACCCGATGCCGAAAGAATGGGAGGTGCAGTCAACTGGGATCACGCGAGCGGACGGAATGGCCCATTTACCATACGTTACTCCCGGAGCTCTGAAGGAGATGATACTCGTTCCACCAGGTGATATGGGTAAGATGCGATACAACCAGAATTTTTTCCTGAATGTACGCCCGTCGGAGAAGATGCCACACTTCAGTCTGCGTCTGCCTGAAACAGGATCTGTAAAGGGGCAGTTGCTTGTTGCGGAAGGTTTTGCGTTACCAAAGGAACTACCGTTTAAGTTAGAATCAGTGCCAGGAAGGCCGACAGGGTTCCAACATATTGTCAATGTACCTGTTGCTACCGACGGGAAGTTTTTCGTCGAAAAAATGGCTGTGGGTTTCATTTTTGTACCTGCGTTTCTACCGGAAGACCAACCGTTGCGAGCCAATGTGGCCCCCCGAATTGAAGTGAAAGCAAATCAGGAAATTCCTCTCAAGATTCGCGTAGCTCCTGGTGTCAAAGTCCATGGGCGAATTCAAAAGTATGATACTAAGGAGAACGTCAAAGACTACAAGCTGACATTAATTTATGGACAGACCATTAGTAAACGTTGGCCAGGTTTTAGTTGGTTGAAGTTTGATCTTGTGACCGACTTTGAGGGACGATTCCAGTGTATTGTTCCTCCGGGACTCATCAACTTAAGATTCAATTCCTATGCAGATGGGTATTCGGCGGTGACGTCCTGGTTACCCAAAGAAAAACGTGGGGTTTTGGGGATGAGATCTGAGATACCAGACCAGGAGTCGTTTGATTTAGGAACCATTGACCTCGTCAAAAATGTTCCGATTGCAGGTCGGGTTGTCGATCTCAAAAATCAACCACTGGTTAATTGGACCGTATATGGTTACCCGAAAGTTCCTAACTTTACTCAGTCAGAAACCATGAACTCCATGGCGGGAGTCTTTACGATAAATGACGGGGCTTTCAAAGGTAGCTATCCTCAGACTTATCCTCCTGCCTACTGGAAAGTATCTCATCGAGTCTGGAAGACCAAGTACGAATTCGATGATCTGAAATATGCCGCCAAAGTTATATCTCATGAGCCGTTTATTCTGCAAGTCGATACTTCAAAGGAATGGCAATACGGAGAACAGATTCCGTATGACACAACTCCACTTAAGAGCAGTAATTCTTCTACCAATTCAGATCAATAGAGATGAGGCCGTGTTCCATTCATCTCTTAGCTAGGGGCGTTCGTCTTGTGGAGCACGTTCATCACACTTCTTGCAATCGAGCTGATGCCCCAACATGGAATTACGACCGGATTCTGATGTAACCCATTCACGAACAATCATGGGGGGATCATGACGGACATGCTCATTATGCCCACAATCTAATTGCGCTACCCAATGTCCCTCATCGTCAGTGTGGAGACCAATGATTGGTTGCAGCACTTGTCATTCTTCCTTAGATAAAAAGATTACCAAGATCAGATTTTCTACCACGAAAGTCACGAAAAGCACGAAATCTCAAAACATCGACTATTAATTTCGTGTCTTTAGTGTATTTCGTGGTAGTAAAATTGCACTAGAATCAGTTTTCAGTAGATTATCGGCCGATTTTTTCAAATGTTTGATTTCCGATGCGATATTTTTTCCAATCCTTGAAATCGAAGTGCCACCATTCAAATTCGTAGACTGTGAAATCTTCTGCTTCCATGGTCTGACGCAGTAATTGTCGGTACCAGCGCTGGCGAGACGTTCCTCCGGGATACAGTGGAAAAGAACGTGGTGAAAATTCATCATAGCCGGCAACCATCTGGATTGGTTTATCTGTCTTAAGATCGTAAAGCGTCAGGTCGACTGCACAGCCGCGGTTGTGACGAGAACCGTAGGCGGGATTGGCGACAAAATCTTTGAGGTCAGATGGCGTTGCGTCCCAGAACATTTTTGTGACGTGCCAGGGGCGATAGGCGTCGTGGATAAGTAATCCAAGACCTCGTTTTTTAAGCCGTGCGTTCGCCCGGACGACTGCTTCGGCGGCAGGACGCTGCATGAAGGCCCGTGGTTGTTTGTAGAAGACGGCGCCGGTGAAGTTGTTTTTTGTGGCATAACGAATATCGAGCTTGATGGTGGGGTCAAGAGTTGTCAGATCGACCAGATCAGCCTGTCGATAATTTCCGGGTTCGGGTGGTGGAGATGCAGCGAGTGCCGCTGCGCGGAGATCATCGATCGGTTTGACGGGTGTAATACGAAAGGTTTCGCCATCTTTGGTACCGACTTCACGACGCAGAAATTTCACCTCGGCAGCAACGACCTCAGTCGCAATGTCATCTTCACCACGAGTAAAGTTCAGACCTTCACCATGGTACAGGCCGTAGTCGGGAAACTCGAATGTGTTGCGGTCGACCTGCTTCAAAGGGTAATAATAGAACCATTCGATCAACGCGTACAACTGACCTTCGTCTTCAAAGATATACAACGTATTGTGATCCCAGCCATATTCGCCAATCAATCCTTTCCAGTCTGTGGGAATTTTCGGTGGTGGTGAGTCTGGTACTCGATCGTATTTTGTTTTACCAACCTTGAGGACATCCTTGTTTTCCAATTGCACTTTGGTGCCAAAGCCGAACGAATCATCTGTTACAATCGTACCGTCATCGGCGGCAGAACGGAGTTCGTAGCGATAGGAGCCGCGGTGCATAAAAACATCGCCGTTTAGCTCTGTGATGCGAGTAAACTTGTTTTCTTTTTCATTTCGGTAGAGGCCAACCAGCTCTTCTGCACGTTCTGCAGGAAGGGGGCCAGTCATACGGTAAACCGGAAGTGGTTTACCATCTTGAGCGGCGATCATCAATCGCAGCGCATAATTAGCCAGCCGACTGACAACCCCGTTTGTTCCATCCAGTGAAGAGACGGCGGCAACACCTATCTTCCGTTCGGGTAATGCTTCCAATTGTGTGGAAAAGCCGTAGACCGCACCACCGTGACCGACTTTAGCGTAACCATCCAGGTCCTGGATACGAAACCCAATACCATAACTTAGCGGTTTGCCATCGGGGTCTTTCTGTGGTGAAATCATCGATTGATACGTATCTTGTTTTAGAATTTGACCATGGTCAATTTGCCCTTCGTTGAACATACAGGTCAGAAATTTTCCCAGATCCACAACATTTGAGTACAAGTTACCTGCCGGTCCCGTACCGAGGAGAAAGCTCGGTGCTATAAAGCGTCGGCCATCATTGGTTCGCATCCAGCCCGTGGCGAGATGTTTTTTTACGGTGGGAGTTACTGTGAATCCACTATGATTCATCTGTAGAGGATCAAGTATTTTTTGGTGAACCTGTTCGGCGTGAGAGAGGTCAAGTTGTTTTTCTAACACGGCACCAACCACGGCAATCGCTGCATTCGAATACTTCGTTTTTGTGTCTGGCTTGTAGACCAGTGGTGTGCTGTTGAGACTGGCAACGGTGTCTGCCAGCGTTGGTTCTGTAGGGTCAAAGTAGTTCCCGACCGGTGATTCACGTACCAGGCCGGAACGATGTGTCATGAGTTGACGAAGTGAAATGTTGACCCCATCCGGATTGATCGGTTTAAAATTGGGAAGATAGTTCTCCACGTTGGTGTCCAGGTCGAGAGTCCCATTTTCAACGAGTTGCATGACTGCTACATCGGTGAAGAGTTTTGAAACAGAACCAACCCGGTAGACCGTTTCCGCTGTGGCAGGGACTTTACGGTCCTTGTCTTGAAAGCCGAATCCCTCTGCCCAGACCAGCTTATCGTTGTCAACGAGCGAAATGGAAAATGCAGGAATTTGCTTCTGTTCGACTTCGTGTCGTATCGCAGCCTTCAAGCGATCAATTGCGCTCATGTAGTCGGAACTTTTTTTTTCATGGGAATTCTGTGGTGGACGTTTCGGCTCTTCTGCACGAGCACAAATAACCAAGCCAGGTAAGAAGACAAAGATAAGAACAAGTTGCTGGAAGATTTTCATTGTAACCTCATTCGATGTTGATCAATCATTGGCACGTGCGGCTACACGTGGCATGTTCGTCTTTGTTGGATTCACGTTCTTTTATCAGAGCGCGGATGATCTTCTTTGACAGATTGTTTCTAAAATGCAGTCGTTCGCCTCAATACATTCCATGAAGCAGAATGTGTTTAATTAACAATTGTACCCTGTTATCGTAAATTGCTTGAACTTTAGAGTCAAACATGAATCACAAAAGAGATCACATTCGATCGTGAGAATTGAACGCCCCCTGCATGGTCAGAAAAAACGGCACGGCAATTCTGGTTTCGACATCTGTTGAAAATCTTCGAGTTTGGTGAGTCTTTTGAATATTCTGAGTTGGAGAGGCAAACCTCAACCTGAAAGCGTGATTATTCAGAGTCGGGATCGCTTGTTTCCTAACTCTATTAAATTTATTTAATAAGGAGCCTTAGTTGTGGTCGTATCACGATGCAACTTTCAATCAAAGATCCACACAATTCGAAACATCCCTTCCATTGGTAACCAGATTTAACGACAATGCGTTCTCGATAATCCGTTCTGAAATTTACATAGAATTCACCGACCCATTCGGAGGTAATACCATGAAGGCAACACAAGAACTCAACAATCTCGGGCAAAGTCTATGGCTTGACAATATTACACGCGACCTGCTCAATAATGGGACACTCCAACGGTATATCGACGAACTTTCGACAACCGGTTTGACCTCAAACCCTACGATCTTTCATCAGGCAATCAAAAACAGCCAGTCTTACGACAGCGCGATCCAGGCAAAATTCAAAAACGGTGAGAGGGGGGAGCAGCTCTTTTTTGAGGTTGCCCTTGAAGATATCACGCAGGCTGCGGATTTGTTTCGACCGGTCTGGGATAAAACAGACGGAGTCGATGGGTGGGTCTCGTTGGAAGTTTCCCCTTTACTCGCTTATGACACGGAAAGCACTTTAGCGGCTGCGAAAGATTTGCATGCTCGCGCAGGACGTCCCAATGTGTTGATCAAAATTCCCGGCACGAAAGAAGGACTTCCGGCAATTGAAGAAGCCACGTTCGCGGGAATTCCCGTCAATGTAACACTCCTGTTTTCAAGCGAGCACTTTATGGAAGCCGCCGAAGCCTTTTTGAGAGGCGTTGAACGACGGATTGAAGCAGGATTGAATCCTGCCGTCGGTTCTGTCGCTTCCTTATTTATCAGCCGCTGGGATCGTGCTGTTGTCGACCAGGTTCCTGATTCACTGCATAATCGGTTAGGAGTTACCGTCGGTAAACGGGCCTACAAGGCGTATCAAGACTTGCTGAATTCCCCGCGCTGGCAGCGCGCATTGAATTCCGGTGCCCGCCCACAACGATTACTCTGGGCAAGTACGGGAATGAAAGACCCTAACGCGTCTGATATTCTCTATATCACGTCACTCGCATCGCCTTTTACCGTGAATACAATGCCTGAGAACACATTGAACGCGTTTGCCGATCATGGTGAGGTTGGACCTGCTCTGCCTGCAGACGGCGGTGACTGTGAAGACGTGCTCAATGAATTTGAAAAAGCGGGCATCGACGTTCAGGCGCTTGCAACTAAGCTTCAAGAAGATGGTGCCGAGTCATTCGTTAATTCGTGGAACGAATTGATGGAAGTCATTATCACCAAAAGCGAATCACTGGCGAACGTCGATTAACAATTTTTTTCATTCGGACATCAACGAACTGGAGCACTGCGACCACTTTTTTTGAACTGCTCAAGTTGATTCTTTAATTTCTTGACGATTTCGGGATGCTTGAAGTACAAATTTGTCGTCTCGCCTGGATCACTCTTCATATTGTAGAGTTGTCCCGGCGCGTCAGGAGCTTTGTCGTGCAAATTGAATCGTTTCAACTTTCCTCGGCCGTAGTTGTTTCCCCCGGACCCTTTGTGATCGAGATACTTCCAGTCACCATTTCGAATCGCTAACTTCAGACTCATAGTCTGGTGCAATGTGAAATCACGAATATCCTCTTTTGTCTCGCCTAACAGAATTGGCAGAATATTGAAGCTGTCCTCGGCAGCGTCATTCGGTAATTTGGTGTCAACAATCGCAGCGCAAGTTGCCACCATATCGGTCAGACACACGGTTTGATCGCTGATTGAACCTGCCTCTACTTTTCCTGGCCAACGAACAATCATGGGAACGCGATGTCCCCCCTCCCAATTATCACGTTTCATGCCCCGCCACGGTCGCGCTCCGTTGTGTTGATGTTTTTCACGCATATTGATCACGGTGCCTACTTCGGGGCCATTATCACTGGTTACGATGACGAGTGTGTTCTCAGTCAGTCCCAGTGATTCGAGCTTTTGAAGCAACTGTCCCACAATATAATCGAATTCAAAGATGAAGTCCCCGTGAGGTCCTGCTAGAGTCTTGCCATGAAAGTCTTTCCCGGGGAATGAGGGAAGATGAACCGCTTGCAGTGAGTGAAAAAGAAAGAAGGGTTTCTCCGGATATTCTTTGCTGTGCTTGTCTAGAAATTCCAGACTCTTTTTCAGAAAGACCATGTCCACTTCTTCATGGTCAAAATCAGGGGCAATCAATCCCTGACGACAGTCAAATGACCACGCGTGCTTAGGCAGACTGGATTTATCAAGCAATTTGGCAGGTGGTACCGGAATGCGGTCACCGTCCATGAAGGCATACAACCAGTCTGTTGTTGGGCAACAGACCGTCCCAAAAAAGTGATCAAAACCTCGGTGAATTGGCGCATCAGGTACGGTCCGTGAATAATCAATTCGTCTGACGGCTTCCACACCAGGATTGATTTTAATTGTACGATCAGTATTTTGAGCAGGTCGCCTGGCATGGATCATTTTCCCATCCTTGTCCAAAAATGTCATGCCGATGTGCCATTTCCCAAATATTGCGGTCTCGTATCCTTTATCACGCAACATGCCGGGAAGCGTCAATCGATCCTTGGCAATCAAGCAAGGTCCGCCCACGCCGGTAAAGACACCGGGGTAATTCAGGCGGAACGCCATTTGTCCCGTCATGATGCTATAACGGGTCGGCGTACAGACAGTCGAGGGACTGTGAGCGTCAGTGAAACGCATACCATCGGCGGCGAGTTGATCGAGGTAGGGCGTCGGAACTTTTGATTCTGAGTTAAAACATGCGACATCGCCGTAGCCTAAATCATCCGCAAGGATGAAGACAATGTTTGGTTTCGTCGCTGCATGAACGGACGAAGTAAATAATAGGCATAACAGAATTCCAATTCTCATCACGCTTCTCCTCGATAACATTTAACTCAGCAGGCAACAAGGATACTGATGCGGAAAAAATTCAAGTGGCTTGGTTTTATTGTTGTTTACTGCGATTGCCTTCATTCGTTAAGGAAGTTTCTCTCCTGTCTATCAGATGATATATGATAGAGTCCTGTGACACAAATTATTTCTGCTCCGATGTGAAGACGACGATCGTTTGTATCTCATGAGAAATTCTCATCAAATTCCGAACCTGTTTGCGAACGCGATTGTCTTTTTATGACAACTAAGAGACACGGGAACTAGCAAGTCAATACAGCTAGCTCAATGGTAGAGCACTAGGCTATTACCCTAGAAGTCGAAGGTTCAAATCCTTCGCTGAAACCCTTGACCCGCAAATTGACCTCGCTTTTAGTTTAACCAGGGACTCGCACGTCAATTCAGGACAACGGCTGTTAACCGTTGAGGTTCAACTCCCCAATAGCAGGACTTTGACCGGCACTATTCCCTGGTTTTTTAATCATCAACTGACTGTTGCGCAATCAGTCTGCCAGCAGCGAAATGATACAACCGGAAACTGATATGTCGATTCTGAAGAACGTTGTGCTGCAAATAGCAGCTTGGGAGTTCAAATCTCCCCTCTCGCATTGAAAATCTGTGCGAGAGTGGTGGAATGGTAACACGCAATGACCAATCTCGACCTGCAAAGTATTCCGGTCTTTTAATCTATTAAATCAGTCATGTATTGATTTTGTCTGGCGCAGCTGCGCCTTCGCTGTCACGAAAGGAGTGTAATATGATGGAATTGACTCGCAAAATGGTAAAGCCAGCTGTGTGTATGACATATCTGTCGAATGAGCAGCGTGAATTATTGCCATTGGCTTTCAGTGCATTTATAGATACAGCTGCGACAGCAACTTCACGTGCTACATTCTATAACACACGTGTTGAACAAGAAGCGGCGATTGAAATGGTTCACCGTGAACTATTTGAAATGGATCGTGGCGTTTACACGGCTGTGCTGATGCTGCCAGGACTGACCGATTTCAACCGACAGCTGGGCGTCGTTCGACTGCTGAATGAAGCTCAATCCGCTGAGGGATGGATGTCTGCTGAACTGGAAGGAGCAGTGATCAGTAAGTTGTCGCAAATGCTACCGACGCAGCGAATGTTAAAAATGTTCGGGATTCTGCGGAAGGACCGTGTCAATAATGCGCGGACACGTCGTCTGATCTTGTCGAGTATTTTACGTGCAGACAAACTGGAATTCTGGGCGGTCAAGTATCGTCGCAAGCTGGAAACCGCGTTGGTTCATGCTTGGGGACGCCGTATTGCAAGTATTATGTATACGATTCTTGCAAAACGGACAGATGACCGTAGCGAGAAAGAGCGGCAGATCATCTCGCGGCATTTAGGTCGGTTTGTTGATCAAGGTAACATCGCACGCGTGGAAGAGTGTATTCGATTTGTACTAGGTGATGAGAATGGTTTGAGTCTACGTCGACTTGTGGCTTATCGAGACGCGAAACGAGACCTTGCAAGTGGTCGTACGCTTCCGTTCGAGACGCTGGAAGGACTACGTAGTCGTTTTCACCGTGATAAGGCCAGTGCGGAAGTACTCGAGTTGACGAAGTCACAATTGACATCGGGTCAGAAAATCGGTTTACAACGGAAGGCACAAGCTGCTGACGTTGAAGTCGACTTTGATCCGGCCAATTACGATGCCGTTCGGTTGTACGTTTATGCGTATGAAATGGGTATGAATGCTGCAATTCGTGAGGAACTATCTCGAAAGGCTCGTACTACGGCAGCAAGACTTCCAGTTCGTTTCGAGCATGTTGGTATTTTGTTAGACGTTTCGGAGTCAATGCAGGGACACGCTACACAGGCACGGCGACCAATCTCGGTTGTCTTAGCTTTACGTGATGTACTTGCTGAAACTGCCGCGCAGTCAACCATTGTTACGAGTGATGGGCGAACGGGTTCGACGACAGAGTTGATAGAACCAGTCGGCGATACATCACTCGCCATGGGTTTGATTGCGTTGCTGAAGCATGATCCTGATGTTGTCTTTGTTTTGACTGACGGATATGAGAACGCACCAGCAGGGCGCTTCGGAGAAGTTGTTCATGCGGTACGGCGAATCGGCGTTGAGACGCCCATTCACCAGTTCTCGCCGGTGTTTGCTGCAGAAGCTCGTGGAATTCGTTCGTTGAGCCATGTAGTTCCAGGTCTGCCTGTGAGCAAACCGGAGGCAATTGGGTTGGGGCTATTGAAGGCGCTGTTCGAAGCGGATGTTGATCGCGGACTGACAGCTCTGATGGGCATGGTTTGCCCATTGATTGAATCAACCGGATCACCAGATCATGTCGAGCTTATGCTCGGTTAAAGACTCTTGTTCCCGTTGGCCACATCGACCAACGGGAACAAGAAATCGTTTGAATAACAAGAGGGATTGATGCGCGATGCATCATGGAGGTGGAAAATGGTATTTCGAAGTCAGAAAAAAACAGTTCGAATTGCTGAGGTATTGCATGGTTGCACGCCAGGTCGTATCCAAAGCGTTGGTTATATGCAGGTTATTCCACTGATAAGTGAACTTTCCGATGATCGCTTTGTTTCACCTGTGAATGGTGAAGCCGAGATATTCACGACTGAATATGGAACACTTGGATTCCGTAACCAGAGTGATCGAGTGCTGATCGTGCCTTGTCATGCAGGATATGTTGTGAAGCAAAGTGCTCAGGATCACGCAATGGCGCATGCTGGTGTGATTCGCTCGACACACGAACGTTCTTTCGATACGGCGATGTGCATCCAGCAGTCACAGGGTGGGTACATTCGACGTGGTGCCTACCGGATGCTGATCCTGCCTTACGCATTGCGTGAGCGCGCGTTAGACATGCGGAAGGTGAAAAGCTACAACAAGCTATGGACTGCGATTTCAGATTTTAACCGCGAAATGGGAATTCAGTCAGCGGGGCATCTTGAGTACTTTCTCAACCATTTTCGCAAGGAACTGGATGAGTTTGTTGCCGAATTTGAGTGTGTGCCGCAGCAGATTGGCGC